>NZ_JBEZEX010000037.1:0-56408 GCF_040649115.1 Micromonospora sp. NPDC049049
GCCCCGCGCCCCGCGCCCCGCGCCCCGCGCCCCGCGCCCCGCGCCCCGCGCCCCGCGCCCCGCGCCCCGCGCCCCGCGCCCCGCGCCCCGCGCCCGCCGATCTTGCACTTTCGGTGGTCGATAGGAGTGGGATGCCGGAAATATCGCAGCAGAAAGTGCAAGATCGGCCCGGTCGGGGTGACTCCGTGACTCCGCGGTACTGCTCGAACCGCGTCTCGCGCTCACGCTCCAGTGCGCCCGTCCCGTATCGCACCCAAGATCGTGCTCCATCCTGGTTGTGGTGGTATCGCGGCCAGGTGGAGGCCACTACAACCAGGATGATGCGCGATCTTGGCGCTGGACGGGGCGCCCGGACGCGGGGGCAGGACACGGGGCGCCGGACGCGGGGGTGCAGGACACGGGCGCCGGACAAAGGCGCAGGACGCAGGACGCGGCGCGCGCGGAGGGCTGGACGACACGGCGACCGGGTCGGACGCAGCGATTCGCCGGATCAGACCCTCGTCGATCGAACTCGATCAAGCACCGAGGGGCGCCCGGCCTGATGGCCGAGCGCCCCTCGAAAGTGTTGCGATGCTACGAGTTGCTGGTGTTACCGGGTCACGCGGCGGCGGCCACCCACACCGGCCACCAGCGCGACAGCGATCGCGGCCAGCACGACCTGCACCAGCAGCTCGCCCCAGTCGATGCCGTTCGTCTCGGTCGCGATGCCGATGGCCCGGGCCAGGACGGTGCCCAGCAGGGCCGCGCCGATACCGATCAGCATGTGCAGCCAGATCGGCATGTTCTGCTTACCCGGGACGACCAGGCGGCCGAGCGCGCCGACGATGAGACCAACAACGATCGCAGTGATGATGCCCCACACGGTGAACTCCACGGTCGCCCTCCTTCAAAAGAATGTCTGACACACGAGGTGTGTGCTTCCTGTCGTGACGACTAAGTGCCCGACCCACCGAAAGCCCAAACCGACTCACCTCAAAAGACAACGCCGGTTGTCAATGCTTCGGAGGTGCGTCGGTTGGCGCGGGAGTACGTCCACACAGGTAGGAGCCCATCTCCTCGATCCACCAACCCCGCGGCAACGACCGAAAAAATTTCCGCACGGGTGGTCGCACGCACCGAACCGCAGCGCTCGGCGGCCGGCAGGCACGGCGGCGCACCGGGGCCAGGGTGGGCGAGCGCACCCCGAAACGCGACGCGCCCGGGTGCGGATGGCACCCGGGCGCGTACGGCGGTACGAACTACTTCTTGCCGGCGGCCTTGCCGTCGCCGGAGTCGGAGGAGAGGGCGGCGATGAAGGCCTCCTGCGGCACCTCGACCCGGCCGACCATCTTCATCCGCTTCTTGCCTTCCTTCTGCTTCTCCAGCAGCTTGCGCTTACGGCTGATGTCACCGCCGTAGCACTTGGCGAGCACGTCCTTACGGATCGCCCGGATGGTCTCCCGAGCGATGACCCGGCTGCCGATGGCCGCCTGGATCGGCACCTCGAACTGCTGGCGCGGGATCAGGGTGCGCAGCTTGGCGGCGATGGTGACCCCGTAGTTGTACGCCTTGTCCTTGTGCACGATGGCGCTGAACGCGTCCACCGGCTCGCCGTGCAGCAGGATGTCCACCTTCACCAGGTCGGACGCCTGCTCGCCGGAGGGCTCGTAGTCGAGTGAGGCGTAGCCCTTGGTACGGCTCTTCAACTGGTCGAAGAAGTCGTAGATGATCTCCGCGAGGGGCAGCGTGTAGCGCAGCTCCACCCGGTCGGCGGAGAGGTAGTCCATGCCGAGCAGGGTGCCGCGCCGGCCCTGGCAGAGCTCCATGACCGCGCCCACGTAGTCGTTGGGCGTCAGCACCGTGGCCCGGACCACCGGCTCGTACACCTCGGCGATCTTGCCGGTGGGGTACTCGCTCGGGTTGGTGACGACGATTTCCTCGCCGTCGTCGGTGATCGCCCGGTAGACGACGTTGGGCGCGGTGGAGATCAGGTCGAGGTTGTACTCGCGCTCCAGCCGCTCCCGGATGATCTCCAGGTGGAGCAGGCCGAGGAAGCCGCAGCGGAAGCCGAACCCGAGCGCGCCGGAGGTCTCCGGCTCGTAGTCGAGGGCGGCGTCGTTGAGCTTGAGCTTGTCCAACGCCTCGCGCAGGTTGGGGTAGTCGGACCCGTCGATCGGGTAGAGGCCGGAGTAGACCATCGGCTTCGGGTCCTTGTAGCCACCCAACGCCTCGGCCGCCGGCCGGCTGTTGATGGTGACGGTGTCACCGACCCGGGACTGCCGGACGTCCTTCACACCGGTGATCAGATAGCCGACCTCGCCGACGCCGAGCGCCTCGGCCTTGACCATCTCGGGTGAGATGACACCGATCTCCAGCAGCTCGTGCACCGCGCCGGTGGACATCATCTTGATCCGGTCGCGGGCGCTGATCCGACCGTCGATGACCCGCACGTACGTGACGACGCCACGGTAGACGTCGTACACCGAATCGAAGATCATTGCCCGGGCGGGCGCCACGGCGTCACCGACCGGTGGGATGAACTGCCGGACGATCTCGTCGAGCAGGTACGGAACGCCCTCGCCGGTCTTGCCGGAGACCCGGATGCAGTCGGCCGGGTCGCCGCCGATCAGGTGGGCCAACTCCTCGGCGTACTTTTCCGGCTGCGCGGCCGGCAGGTCGATCTTGTTGAGCACCGGGATGATGCGCAGGTCGTTCTCGAGGGCCAGGTAGAGGTTGGCCAGGGTCTGCGCCTCGATGCCCTGCGCGGCGTCGACCAGCAGCACGGCACCCTCACAGGCGGCCAACGACCGGGACACCTCGTACGTGAAGTCCACGTGCCCCGGGGTGTCGATCATGTTGAGCACCGCTTGCTCACCAGCCCGCTCACCCTCGCGGATGGTCCACGGCATGCGGACGGCCTGGCTCTTGATGGTGATGCCGCGCTCGCGCTCGATGTCCATCCGGTCCAGGTACTGCGCGCGCATCTGCCGCGGGTCGACCACACCGGTGAGCTGCAACATCCGGTCGGCCAGGGTCGACTTCCCGTGGTCGATGTGGGCGATGATGCCGAAGTTCCGGATGCGACCGGGGTCGGTGGCACCAGGGGCGTTCGCGCCGGGATCGAGCTTCGGTGGCACAGCGGTCCGTTCTGGTCGGCTGACGTGAACAGGCCGGCGCGCCGCCGACCCCCTCTATGTTCCCACGCCGCCGGGGTGCACCCACTGCGCGGGCGATGGAACGACCCGAGGACCCCTCACTCCATCGGCGGCTCGACGAAGAGCGCGGCCAGCCGGGGCAGCCGGCGACGCGCCTCGTCCTCGTCGTCGAAGTCCCAGAAGTCGTTGAGATCCGGCGTCCGCACCGGGTCGCGGTCCGCCGGCAACTCGGTAGCGGTGGCCTTGCGGTACGCGTCCCACGGCACCGAGAGCATCTGCTCGGCGGAGAACTCCTCGCCGCTGAGCGAGGCCGCCCGCACCTGGGGCAGTTCGGCCAGCGAGTCCGGTTCGGTGACCGCGCCGGCGAAGACGGCCCGACCCTGGGTCATCAGCCAGCCCCGGAAGTGTTCGAAACCCTCAGCCGAGGCACCACCGTTGATCAGGTACGCCGCACCCCACAGATCCGCCTTGTGCGAGGCGGCCAGCACCCGCGTCTGGTGCCGCGCGTACCCGATGATGTCCTCCGGGTCGCGCTCGGCGAGCAACGCCACGGCTCGCGCGGCGACCGGGCCAGGCTCACCCCCGCCGCCGGCCCGTGCCTGGTCGATCAGCTGCCAGAAGTCCTCGGTCCTCATGGCTTGGCAGTCTGGCAGTGTCGCCGTGCGTCGCGCACGTACCCCGGTGCAGCATGGTGTGATGTCCCCTCCCCCGCTGCCGCCGTACCACGCGAGCGCCCTGCGCCCGTCGTGGCCGGCGTTACCGGCGGCGCTGCGGGCCGCCGTCGCCGAACGGCTCGGCGCGCCGGTGGTCACCGCCCGGGTCGCGGGCGCGGGCTTCACCCGCGGGTTCGCCGCCGTGCTCGACACCGCCGACGGTGGTCGGGCCTTCGTGAAGGCCGCGCCCGCCGCCGAGCAACCGCACCTTGTCGACTGGTACGCCCGGGAGGCCGCGATCCTCGACCGGCTGCCGGCGGACCTGCCGGCGCCCCGCCCCCGGTGGACCCTCTCCGCGGCCGGCTGGTTCGTGCTCTGCACCGACGCCGTCGACGGGCACACCCCGCACCTGCCCTGGGTGCCCGCCGAGTTGGACGCCACCCTCGCCGGATACGCGCGTATCGCCGCCGCCCTGGCCGACCCGCCGGGCGAGCTGACCGCGCTCGGCCTGCCGCACCTGGCCGACCTGGCCCGGTCGGACATCCTTTGGTGGGAGGAGGTCGCCGCCGGTCGGGAGCCGACACCACCACTGCCCGCGCCACTGCTCGGCCGGCTGCCCGAGCTGGTGGAGTTGGAGTCTCTCCTCCCCCGGTACGCCGCCGGAGCGACCGGCCTGGTCCACGGCGACCTGCGGGTCGACAACGTGCTGATCGGCCCGGACGGCCGAGCCTGGTTCTGCGACTGGACCTGGGTCTGCTCCGGGCCGGCCTGGTTCGACCTGGCCGGCCTGCTGCTCACCGCGTACGCCAGCGGGCTGGACGCGGACCGGCTCTTCGCCGCGCACCCGGCCACCGCCGGCGCGCCCCCGGACGCGCTGGACGCGACCCTGGCGGCGTTGGCCGGCTACTACCTCACCGGTGCTGCGGCGCCACCGCCGACGGCCTCGCCGCACCTGCCCGCCCACCAGCGGTGGAGCGGCGAGCAGTCACTCGACTGGCTGGCCCACCGTCAGGGCTGGCGGTGAGGCGGACCGGCCCGGGGGGCGGCCTGGATTCCCGGCGACGCGGACCGGCCGGCTGCCGGGCTGGCGGTGAGCCGCCACCGTGGTCGAGGGCGTAGCCTGGTCCCCGACGGGCCGGATCCGTCGCGCGAAAGGCCGAGCCGTTTTGGCTCGTCCCGGGCGACCTGGTAACCTGGCTCTTCGCGCAGCGATGACGCACGTTCGTCATCACGCGCAATAAGCTGACCAACCCGAGCTATCAAGACGAGGCTGTCGCGTGGCGAACATCAAGTCCCAGATCAAGCGCAACCGGCAGAACGAGAAGGCCCGGCTGCGCAACAAGTCGGTCAAGTCGTCGCTGAAGACCGCCGTCCGGAAGTTCCACGAGGCTGCCGAGGCCGGTGACGTCGAGAAGGCGACCGCGCTCATGCTGGACGCCTCGCGCAAGCTGGACAAGGCCGTCAGCAAGGGCGTGATCCACTCCAACCAGGCCGCGAACCGCAAGTCCGCGATCGCGAAGCGCGTGGTGTCGCTCTCCGCCTGACGATTTCAGTCAGACTGATTCGGAAAACCCCGGGCCCCAGGCCCGGGGTTTCCGTGTGTCCGGAGGCCGGCCGTGTTCAACCGAGCCGGCCGTGTTCAACCGAGCCGGGCCGTTGCGGGCGAGGGCCCGACGGGCGGCGGCGCTCAGTCTGACGGATTCGCCCGCCGGGGCGGTGGCACCGGATCGGCGGTGATCACCACGCCGGGGACGCTGTGCGAGACCCACTCCACCCGGGCCCGGCCCACCACCGGTTCCATCTGCCGGCGAAACCGGTCCCGTTCCTGCTCGGGCACGAGCGCGGCGGAGCGGACCACGATCGCGGCCACCATGTCGTTGAGCTTCACCATGGCGGCCACCACGACCGGCAGCACCAGCACCGCCCACCAGCTGACCAACTCGGCGAGGGCGAGCAGCACCGCCAGGGCGATGGCACCCTCGAAGAAGAGGAAGCACAGCACGCCGCCGGGGTTGACGAACCGCAGGCCGAGGAGTCGGGCGTAGAGCGGCCGGTAACGCGCCTCGTCCACGGGAATGGTGGCCCAGGCTGGGCGGTTCGCCCCCGTCACCTGGCGCTTCCCTGCCGGGCCGCTGCGACCGAGAAGACCGCACGCTCCAGGGCGTACGCCCGGTCGTCGGAGCCGCCCTTGACGGCCGCGTTGCACTCGGCGGCGACCTGCATGGCCCGGACCAGGCCCTCCGGTGTCCAGCCCCGCCCCTGCCGCTGCGCCCGCTCGATCTTCCACGAGGGCATTCCGAGGCTGCTGGCGAGCTGGTACGGGCTACCCCGGCCGGCCGATGCCACCCGGGCCACAGTGCGCACCCCGTCCGCCAAAGCATCGGCGATGGGCACCGGGTCGACCCCGACGTGCAGGGCCCAGCGCAGTGCTTCGAGCGCCGCCGGCACGTCGCCGACCATTGTGGCGTCCGCCACCGTGAAGCCGGTCACCTCGACCCGGCCCCGGTAGTAACGGGAGACCGTCTCGGCGCTGATCCGCCCATCGGTGTCGGCGACAAGTTGGGAGCAGGCGGCGGCCAGCTCACGCAGGTCGTTGCCGACCGCGGCGATGAGCGCCTCGGCGGCGTCGTCGGTGCACTTTCCGCCGGCCCGGCGGATCTCGTCGCGGACGAAGGCCAACCGGTCACGGTGCCCCTTGAGCTTGGCGGCCGGGACCACCGTCGCGCCAGCCGCCCGCAGACCGTCGGCGAACGCCTTGCCCTTGGCGCCGCCCAGGTGCAGCACCAGCAGCTGGACCTCCGGGTCGGGATTCTTCGCGTACGCCAACAGCGCGGCGACCAGGTCCTTGCGGGCGTCCTGGCCGGAGCGCAGGATCAGCAGCCGCCGCCCGCCGAACAGCGAGGGGCTGAGCATCTCGGCGATCTCGCCGACGGTGAGCGCGCTGGCCTGGTACTCGCGGACATCCACCTCGGGGTCGACACTGCGAACCTTCGCGACAGCTTCGGTGACCGCGCGCGTGGCGAGGAGCTCCTCGTCACCGAGGACGAGCAGAATGGGGGCGAGGCTGGCGGGGGTCACGCCGCCCATATTCGCACGGCCTGCGGCGGGATCGTGCCTGCTCATTCGCTGCTTGATCGGCGCAGCCCGCACACAGCGCAAATCCAGACATACGACTCGATTACCCGCTTAATCCGCAAGTCGCCCGATTCAGCGATTCCCGAGTCGATCAGCGACCGGGCGGCCGGCGCTGGTCAGGACAGGGCTGTCCGGGACCAGTTTGCGAGTTGTACGACGAGGCCTTGGAGTCGTTGTAACGCGGATACTCCTGAGCTGTCACGGCCGTACTGTGGATGGCCGAAGGTGCCGGAGCGGATCACGCGGCCGAGCGCAAGTGGCGCGAACCAGGAGTATTTCGCCGCGCCGCAGGCAGCAATCGCGTGGCGGACGGTGTCCGGGGCGCCATGCCAGCCACCATCGTGGAGGCCGTTGATGTACTCCTCGGTAACGGCGGCGGCGATGTCGGGGAGCAGGGCAGCGTCCATCAGTCCGTCGGCAACGCTGTCCACGATGAGGTTGGCGGCATCTTCGCCGATACCTCCTTCGCCGGTGAACGCCCAGTCCAACAGCACGGTGCTCCCGTCGTCCTCAATGAGGTTGGTCGGCCAGACGTCCAGGTGGCAGACCGTTCGAGGGGTCGCTTCGGCGACGGCGAGGATCGCATGCCGTTGAGCCCAGAGCTGTCGGAGTTGAGCGCGCACGGCGTCCGGCCAGGCTGCGGCTACTCCGTGGTTCCAGTGCTCGTCGCCGCTGATCCAGACGCCACGGCCGGGTCCGTTGGCCTGGTACTGAGCGAGCCAGCGGCGCGACAGCCAGGGCAACTCCGGTACCCGGTCAACCCATCGCGCCTGCGCCACACCCAACTGCCGCGCAAAGTGCGCCAATCGTGGCACCGGCCATGACATTCCGGGCGCGCCCTTGGCGTCGGCCAACCACAACTCGATCGCGCCGTCAGGCCGCTGACTGACCTCCAACAGTGCGGGAGCCGTAATGCCAGCGTCGGCGTAGGCGTTGGCTGCGAATCCGGTGGTGTAGGCGAGCACTTCCCGCTGCCAGTAGTTCCAGTGGGTAGGTTCGTCGCTGGTCTGCCAGGAGGGAGAGCCGACAGGTTCGGAGGCGGGTGGCCTGGCGACCTTGAGCACGGCGCTGCCGGCTGGACCGTATACCCGCCAGATTCCGCCGGTCGCGGCGTTGCCCTCGTTGTGCATCAGGGCCTCCACCCTCTCGATGCGACCACCGATCTGGGCCGGCAGCCTCTGATGCGTCAGCTCCATGCCACTTCCTCCTTTTGAAACGCATCACACTCTCACCGTGCGTCGCAGGTATCGACAGACCACGGTAGTAAAGCCCGACCCAAGAAAGATCCACTCTGAGGCTGACGACTGCGACCCGGTCCGCTCCGTATGCTGGGGCCGAGACCTTGAACCGCGATCAGCGTTCAGCGTTCAGCGTTCAGCGTTCAGCGTTCAACGAGAGATCCTGTCCTCTGGCTCCAGTAGCAATGCAGATGCCGAGCTCGCCACGCCACTTTCGGACCGAATTCAAGTCGACGATCCGTTTCGACCAGCGACCGACGGTCAGCGCGGATCAGGACTGCCAGCCCGTGACCCAAGGCTGTTGGTCCGTGGGCCGGACTGTTGGCCCGCGAGTCATGGCTGCCGGCCTGCGGGCACGCCTCGCCGGGCTACCGCCAGACCGCTGTCCGTCCGGACCGCCGCCACGTCGCCGTCCGTGTCGGTACGCAGCACCCGCACGCCGCCCCTGCCCAGTTGGGCGAGCAGCCGCGGACTCGGGTGCCCGTAGGTGTTGCCCGTGCCCACCGGCACGAGTGCCACCGCCGGCCGCACCGCATCGAGGAAACCCTGGTCCTGGTACGCCGAACCGTGGTGCGCGACCTTCAACACGTCCGCCCGTAACTCGCCGGGGGCCGCCCGCGCCACCATCGCGTGCTGCTCCTCGGTCTCCGCGTCGCCGGCCAACAGGATCCGCACCCCGGCCACTGTGGCGCGCAGCACCAGCGAGTTGTTGTTCGGGTCGGACCTGGTCCCGGCCAGCGGGTACGGCGGGCCGAGCACCAGCAGGTCGACCCCGCCGACCGGGTGACGAGCGCCGGCCACTGTGGTCAGCAGCGCGGCCCGCCCGCCGGTGGCCGCCGCCCGAACCAGGTCCCGACCGCTCTCCGGGTCGGCGGACGACGGCGTCAGCACGGCACCCACCCGCCGTCCCCGGAACACCCCGGCCACCCCGCCCACGTGGTCCGCGTGGAAGTGACTGATCACCAGCAGGGGCACCTCCCGTACGCCGAGCCGACGTAGGCAACCGTCCACCGCACCCGGTTCCGGCCCGGCATCCACCACCACGGCCCGGCCGGGGTCGACCGGGAGCACCAGGGCGTCGCCCTGCCCCACCGCGCAGGCCACCACCACCCAACCGGCGGGCGGCCAGCCGGCGGCTACCAGTCGAACCGGCAGGGCACCCAGCACGGCGGCGACCCCGACCACGGCCACCAGCCGGCGTACGAGTGGCCGGCGCACCGCGATCAGCAGCGCGACGGTCAGCCCGGTCAGCAGCAGGGCACCTGGCACCCCGCCCGGCCACGGCAGGGTGCCACCTGGCAGTCGGGCTCCGTGCCGGGCGATGACCACCAGCCACCAGGCCGGCCAACTCGCCAGCCACGCGACGAACTCGGCGCCGGCCGGCCAGATCGGCGACACCATGGCCGCCAGCACGCCCAGCACTGTCGCTGGCGCGATGGCCGGCACCGCCAGCAGGTTCGCCGGCACCGCCACCAGGCTCACAGTGCCGGAGATCCCGGCGACGACCGGGCCGCAGGCAAGTTGGGCAGCCGCCGGCACGGCCAACGCCTCGGCCAGCCCAGGCGGAACGCCTCGCCGACGCAGTCCGTCCCGCCAACGCGGCGCGAGCAGCAGCAGACCACCGGTGGCCAGCACGGAGAGGGCGAACCCGGGATCCCCGGCCAACTCGGGGTCGACGAGCACCAGCACGGTCACGGCGGCGGCCAGCGCGGGCAGCGCCGCCCGAGGTCGACCGGCGGCGAGCGCGGCGAGCCCGATCGCTCCCATCGTGGCGGCCCGTACGACGCTCGGCGACGGGCGGACCAGAATGACGAACCCCACCAGCGCCACCCCGCACAGCGCGGCGGCGAGCCACGGGCCGGCGCGCGACCACCGGGCCAGCAACAACACCGCACCCACCACGATCGCGACGTTGGAGCCGGAAACCGCATTGAGGTGGGTCATCCCGGTGGCCTGGAAGTCCGCCTCGACGGCGGGTGGGAGCCGGCTGGTGTCGCCCACCACCAGACCGGGCAGCAGCCCGCCGGGGTCATCGGGCAGCGGCGCGCAGGCCCGTTGCAGGCCGGTACGCAGCGTGCCGGCGGCGCGCTGCGCCCAGGACGACTTGCCGTGCCGTTCCGGTGGGCCATTGGTGCTGAGCACCGCTGCGGTGAGATCGCCCCCGCGCGGAACGCCGAGCCGACCGTCGACGGTGAGGCGCTGCCCGGGCAGCAGGCCCCGCCACGCCGGGTCGGTCGCCAGGACGAGTAGCCGCACCGACGCGTGGAACCGTCGACCATCCGGGCCGGTGAGGCGGACCAGCTCGGTCGACACCAGCAGCATCCCCGGTCGCCCGGCGCTCCGGATCGGGCGCGGGTCGTCCCGGACCACCAGATCGGCGGTGACCGGCGCGCGTTGCTCGGCGAGGGCACGGATCGCCGGCGCGTCGCGCACGGCGAGCTGGGCGGCGGTGGCCGCACCCCCGCAGACCACACCGAGACCGACCGCCACGGCCACCCACCCGTAGCGCAGCGCCATGGCTCGGGGACGGCCGAGACGGCCGAGCAGGTGGACAGCACCGATCGCCGTCAGACCGACCGCCGCGCCGGCCACTAGCAGAACCGCGCGGCTGCCGAGATGCAGCCCGGCGAGCGCGGTGAGCCACGCCGCCACGGCGAGCCCCGCCAGCCGCAGATCCGGCGGCTCCGACCGGGTTCCGCCGGCCGATGGTGCGGCCTGAACCGGCCCAGCCCTGTCGGCTCCGCTGAGGCTCCTGCCGGCCGCCGATGGCACGGCCTGAGCCGGCCCAGCCGGCGGCGCGGCCTGAGTAGGCCCGGCCGGCGGCGCGGGCTGGGGTCCGCCGACCTGCGGTGGGTCAGCGGCGACGGCGGACTCGCTCACACCGTCACCAGGTCCTTGAGCTGCTCGTAACGGGCATCGCCGATCCCGTCGACCTGGCGTAGGTCGCCAACGGACTTGAACCCGCCGTGCTGATCCCGGTGGGTGAGGATCCGTTGGGCGAGCACCGGCCCCACCCCGGGCAGCGCGTCGAGCTGCGCCAGTGTCGCGGTGTTGAGGTTCACCGGCCCGGCGGCGGGCCCTCCACCCGCCGCAGGCCCGGCCGCACCGTCTGGCACCGGCGGTGGCGTCACCCCGACCACGATCAGCTCACCGTCGGTGACCTTGCGGGCGGGGTTGAGCAACGCCACGTCGACCCCCGGGAGCGCGCCGCCGGCCGCCTGCACCGCGTCGGCGAGCCGGGACCCGGCCGGCAGGCGTACCAGACCGGGTTTTCGGACCTTGCCCGCGACCGCCACCACCAGCTCGCCGGAGCTGGGCACGCTCGGCTCACCCGAGGGTGCTGCCGACGCGGCCTCGGCGACCAGCGGGGCGACCGGCTCCGACTGCGGCCGCGAGCGCCAGGCCCAACCGGCAGCGCCCAACACCACCACCACGGCGACGACCGCCAACGCCCGCACACCCCGCCGCCCGGGATCGAACGCGCCCGGGCCCGGTAGCCGCGACTCCGGCCGGACCGCCGGGCCGTCCGCAGCCGGCGCCACGACCGGCAGGGAAGGCGGGAAGGACAACGCGTCCGTCGGCAGCGCACCGATCAGGGACGACGGGGGTACGCCCGCGTGCGGCGTCTCCGGCCGGGGCGGCGGTGCGACGGCCGGCTCCGTCAGCCGGCGCAGGCGCTGGCGTACCTCTGTCTCCTCGTCGTGCGACACAGCGCGACGCTATGGCGGCGGCCGGGACGGTGGAGGCTGACCGGCTCGTCCTGTGGACAACCATCGCCACTGTGGACAGCGCCCTGATCATGCGTCGATCTGTTATGCGTAAGGCTGACGGGGCCGGTGGGGCGACAGCGCCCGACCGGCCGACGGGCCTGCTACAGGTACGGGCGGGTGATGATCTCGATGGCGTGTCCCGCCGGGTCGAAGAAGTAGAAGCCCCGTCCACCGTGCTCGGTGTTGGTCTCGCCCTCCCGCTTCAGCTGCGGGTCGGCCCAGTACGTGATGCCACGCCCCTCGACGAACGCCAGGCACCGCACGAACAACTCATCGTCGACGAGGAACGCGTAGTGCTGCATCTGGATGTCCACCGGCGGCTCGGCGAACTGGAGCAGCACACCCTCGTCCAGCTGGACGTTGGCGAACGGCCCCCACGACGGTGCCTCCGGCAGCTCGAACAGCTCCCGGTAGAACGCCGCGGAGGCGCTCTTGTCCTTGCTGGCGATGATGGTGTGGTTGAACGTGACTGTCATCCGTATCGTCTTCTTCCCGGTCGATCCGAAGACCCGACCGGAGGCCCAGCAGCGTTCACCCCACCCCGCAGATGACGAAGCCCCGAGGGCACCGACGCCCCGGATCCCGCACGAGAGACGCGTCGCGTCGATCTCGGCGTGGTGGCTGAAGTAGCCAGAACCTCCGGGGGGTAGGCCCATCTGGGGCGCGCACGGAGGCTAACACAGCGGCGCGGAGCAGCGGAGCGACGAGAACGGTCAGCGGGCCTCTGGGTCGAGGCCGAGCACGGCCCGTCCGCCGTCCACCGGCAACGTCACTCCGTTGATGAAGCTCGCCGCCGGTGACAGCAGGTACGCGACCGCCTCGGCCACCTCGTCGGCCCGCCCGATGCGGCCCACCGGGTGCAGCCGGGTCAGCTCGGCGTCGATCCACTGGGCCTGGGTGGGCTCCTGGGTGGCGAGGAATGCGGCGTGCCGCTCGGTGGCGATCGAGCCGAGCGCTACCGCGTTGGCCCGGATGCCGTGCCGCCCGTACTCGACTGCCAGCGCCCGGGTCAGCCCTTCCACCGCGGCCTTCGCCGTCGCGTACGGCAGGGCACCGGACACCGGTCGACGGGCCTGGTGCGACGAGACGTTGACGATCGCGCCGCCGGCCTCGCGGGCCAGGAAGCGGCGGACGGCGACCGCGGCGCCCACCACGGCTGGCCGCAGGTTCAACCCGATCAGGTCCAGTACCGTGTCGGCCGACGCGGAGTGCAGCGTGGCGTCGCGGAACACCGCTGCGTTGTTCACCCAGCCGGTCAGCGGCGCGGCGCGGTCCGCCAGTTCGGCGGCGTGCTCGGCCACCTGCTCGTCGGCGGCGTCGCCGACCACCGCGACGAGCCGATCGGCGGCCGGATGGTCGGCCAACCAGTCGACCGCGTCGGCGTCGCGTTCCAGTACGACGATGGTGGCGCCCGTCGCCAGCAGCCGTTCCACCACGGCCCGGCCGACACCGCGACCGCCTCCGGTCACCACCTGTGCGGTGGACACCGCTCAGCCCTCCGGCCGGCGGTGGACGACCACGCAGGCCAGGCCCGGTCCGGCGTGCGCGGCGACGACGGCACCGGCCTCGGAGACGTACGTGTCGTGCAGCCGGTCGCCGAACCGCTCGGTCAGTGCGGCGCGCAACGCCTCGGCCCGTTGCGGCGCGGCCAGGTGGTGCACCCCGAGGTCCACGTCGTCGCCGTCGGCCGCCTCGACGGCCAGGTCGACGAGACGCGCCACTCCCCGGCTGGCGGTGCGAACCTTCTCGCGCAGCACGATCGCCCCGTCCGGCATGTGCATGATCGGCTTGACGGACAGCGCGGTGCCGACCAACGCCTCGGCGGCGTTGATCCGGCCGCCCCGGCGGAGGAACTCCAGCGTGTCGACGTAGAACCAGACCGTGGTGCGGGCGATGGCGGCGAGCGCCGCGTCGCGTACGGCGGCAAGGTCGTGGCCGGCCTCGGCGGCGGTGGCGGCGGCGATGGCCGGAAAGCCCAGCCCCATGCCCGCCGAGCGGCTGTCCACCACCTCGACCCGGCCGTCCAGGTCGGCGGCGGCGAGCCGGGCAGCCTCCACCGTGCCGGACAGCGCGGCGGAGATGTGCACCGAGACGATCCCGTCGGCGCCGGCGTCGAGCAGTCGGCGGTACGTGCGGGCGAACTGCTCGGGTGCCGGGCGGGAGGTGGTCGCGGTGACCCGGCGGGCGCTCAACGCCCGTGTGGCGTCGGCCGGCTGGGTCTCCACCCCCTCCAGCCCTTCCGCGCCGTTGAGCACGACGGTCAACGGCACGACGGTCAGCCGGTGCGCCTGCACCAGCTCGGACGGAAGGTAGGCGGTGGAGTCGATGACAACCGCGACGGGCATGCCCGGCACGCTAGCCGATCGAGGCCGCGAACGCCGAGGCGCGAGTGCTCAGACCGCGTCGACGGCGACCGGGGCGGTGATCAGGCCGACGTTGTGCGCCCGCAACTGCCAGCCACTGACGTCCTGCGGACGCCCGATGGCCGGCGCACGGTCGTCGTGCCGTAGCTCACTCCAGTGGCAGTTGGCCAACGAGCCGACGGAACGCAGCACACCGGTGTCCCAGCCGAGCAGATGACCCATGCCCTGTCGGGAGCCGCCACCGTGGGTGGCGATCACCACCGTGCCGCCGGCTGCGGCCTCGGCCGCCTCCCGCAGCGCGGCACCGACCCGCTCGCCGAGGTCGTGCAGGGGCTCCAGATCCGCGCCCGGGTCCGGGTCGCCGGCCCGCCAGCGCGCGTACTCGTCGGGAAATCGCTCGGCGACCTCGGTGAGGTGTAGACCCTGCCACTGGCCGAAGTGCCGCTCGCGCAGCCGGGCGTCGGTGCGGACCGGCAGGCCCGTCAGCGCGGCGAGCGCGGCGGCGGTCTCCGCGGCGCGGCTCAGGTCGCTGGCCACGATGGCGTCGGGCCGCAGCGCCGCGAGCAGCGGCGCGGCGGCGCGAGCCTGGTCGCGACCACGCTCGTTGAGGGGTACGTCGAGCTGCCCCTGGACGCGGTTGGCGGCGTTCCAGTCGGTGTTGCCGTGCCGCCAGACGATCAGTCGGGTCATTCGGCGGCGGCGGACCCGCTGGCGTCGGCCTCGACCAGGTCGCGATCGACGAACGGGATGGTGGGGCAGTCCTTCCAGAGGCGGTCGAGCCCGTAGAACTCGCGCTCCTCGGTGTGCTGGACGTGCACCACGACGTCGACGTAGTCGAGCAGCACCCAGCGGCCACCACGCTCGCCCTCGCGCCGCACCGGCTTCGCCTTCTCCGGAAGCTCCAGCAGGCTCTCCTCGATGGCGTCGACGATGGCCAGCACCTGACGCTCGTTGGGGGCAGCGGCGAGCACGAACGCGTCGGTGATGGCGAGCTGGTCGCCGACGTCGATGATCGTGATGTCCTGCGCCTTCTTGTCGGCGGCGGCCTGGGCGGCAGCGATAGCCAGCTCGTGAGCGCGTTCGGAAACTGTCACCGTTCTCCTTCGATCAAGCGTGCGATGCTCCAAGCGTCTCATACCCGGCGGCACCCCGATCGTCCAGTTCTGGTCGGTTAGCGCCACGAACCTGGTCATAACGGGCGTCCTCAGCGCTGATAGAGGCTCCGCTTGGCGATGTACTGCACCACACCGTCCGGCACCAGGTACCAGACCGGCTCGCCTCGGGCGACCCGGGCGCGGCAGTCGGTCGACGAGATGGACATCGCGGGCACCTGGATCAGGCTGACGGTGTCCGCCGGGAGGTGCTTGTCGCTCAGCGGGAAACCGGGCCGGGTCACGCCGACGAAGTGGGCCAACTCGAAGATCTCATCCAGGTCCTTCCAGGACAGGATGCGTTGCAGGGCGTCCGCGCCGGTGATGAAGAACAACTGCACCTTCGGTCCGTACTCGGCCTGAAGGTCACGCAGCGTGTCGACCGTGTAGGTCGGCCCACTACGGTCGATGTCGACCCGGCTGACCTGGAAGCGGGGGTTGGAGGCGGTGGCGATCACCGTCATCAGGTAGCGGTCCTCGGCCGGGCTGACCGGCTCGTCGGCCTTCTGCCACGGCTGCCCGGTGGGCACGAAGACCACCTCGTCCAGGCCGAACCGGTCCGCCACCTCGCTGGCCGCGACGAGGTGCCCGTGGTGGATCGGGTCGAAGGTGCCACCCATGATCCCGATCCGCCGGATATCTTCCTCCACCCGATGATCGTAGGCCGAGCGTCGTGGCCGACCGTCCCGGCCCGTCCCCGCCGTACGTCACCTCACTCCAGCCCACGGTCCAGCGCGCCGTGACCAGCCCGACGCCGCACGGTGATCGACTCGGCTCAGCTTGCAGGGGGTCGCAGTTTTTCGCCCGTCAGCGTATATTCGTCGACGAGTATCCGTTGACGAGCGAGGGGGTCACAGTGCCGAAGCGGCGCAAGGTCGGCAACCTGCTGGCGCTGGCCGTGCTGTCCGCCCTGGTCCAGCGGCCGATGCACCCGTACGAGATCGCCACCGCACTGCGGGCCTGGGGCAAGGACCAGGACATGGACTTCAAGTGGGGGTCCTTCTACACGGTGATCGGCAACCTGGACAAACACCACCTCATCGAGGCGGTGGAGAACGTGCGCGAGGGCCGACGTCCGGAACGAACCGTCTACCGGATCACCGACGCCGGTCGGACGGAGCTGGTCGACTGGGCCCGCGAGCTGGTCTCCACCCCGATGGCGGAGCATCCCCGTTTCCGGGCCGGGTTGTCAGTGCTCGCCGCGCTGCACCCGGACGAGGCCACCGGCCTGCTGCGGCAACGACTCGACCTGCTGGAGGCCGCGCTTCGCCAGGACCGCGAGACGCTCGACACGCACCTGCGGGAGATCCCTCGGCTGTTCCTGGTGGAGTCGGAGTACGACCTCGCCATCCGGAACGCGGAGGCCGACTGGCTGCGGGCACTGCTCGCGGAGCTGACCTCGGGGACCTACCCCGGGTTGGACACCTGGCGGGCCTTCCACGAGACGGGCGAGATGCCGGCCGAACTGAGCGAGTTGGCCGAGAGAGCGCACGGCCCGAAGTCCAACCCCGACAAGCCCACCCCGGAGGCAGGCACCGACACCACCGGCTGAAGAGCGGCCCCGGCGAGGTGCGCCAACACCTCACCGGGGCCCTGACCCCGAACCGACGCCTGGGAAGGCACCCGGCCCGAAGCGGCAACCACGAGGATAACCGGGCTCCCTCCCAGGTCCGCGCACCCGCGCACCGACCACACCAGGTCGGCGCGCCCGCGCACCGACGACCACACCAGGGAGAGAGCATGACCACTGTACGAACCGCGATCGTCATCGGCGGTGGCATCGCCGGGCCGGTGACAGCGCTCGCGCTGCGCCGCGCCGGCATCACCGCAACCGTCTACGAGGCGTACCCGACCACGGCCAACGGCATCGGCGGAACCCTCGCCCTCGCGCCCAACGGCGTGGCGGCTCTGCGTACGGTCGGCGCGCACGAGGCGGTGACGGCGATCGCCACACCGATCGAACGCAGCGCTCTGGCCGTCGGCCGGCGTCGCATCGCCATGCCCACGCTGACCGGGGTGCCGCCGCTGCGCGTGGTGCACCGGGCCGAGCTGTACCAGGTGCTGCACGACCAGGCATTCGCCGAGGGCGTGCCGTTCGCGTACGGCAAGCGGCTGGTCGACGCCGAGCAGACCGACGAGGGCGTGATCGCACGTTTCGAGGACGGCAGCACCGCGACCGCGGACATCCTCGTCGGCGCGGACGGGATCCGCTCCACGGTCCGGGGTCTCATCGACCCGGCCGCGCCGGGCCCCCGGTTCACCGGGCTGCTCGGCTTCGAGGCGGTCGCCAGGCACGACGTGGACGCCGAGCCGGGCACGATGACGTTCGCGTTCGGCCGGCGCGGCTACTACCTGTACTGGCCGGAGCCGGGCGGCGGCACCCGGTGGGGGGCCAACCTGCCGCAGCAGCGGCCGATGAGCCTCGTCGAGGCCCGGGCGCTGCCGGCGGAGCAGTGGCTGGACACGCTGCGCGCCGCCTACGGCGACGACGACCCGGGCCGGGAGTTGATGGCGACCAGCAACGCCGACGACCTCCAGGTGGTCGGGTCGTTGCAGATCATGCCGCCCGTGCCGCACTGGTATCGGGGCCGGATGGTGCTGGTCGGCGACGCCGCGCACGCGCCGTCGAACAGTTCGGGGCAGGGCGCGTCGCTGGCCATCGAGAGCGCCGTGCAACTCGCTCGTTGCCTGCGGGACCTGCCGGACGTCCAGGCGGCGTTCGCCGCTTACGTGCGGCTGCGGCGTGCCCGGGTCGAGAAGGTCGCGGCCCGCGCGGCCCGGATCAACCACGCGAAGGCCCCCGGTGCGGTAGCGCGGACGCTGATGCCGTTGCTGATGCCGTTGATGGTGCGCACGGTGCTGGACCCGGAGAAGACCGTCGCCGACGAGCAGCGTTACGTCATCGACTGGGACTCGCCGGTCACGGCGGAGCCCGCCCTGCGCTGAGCGGTGACTGCGGGGTGGCCGGCCAGCCACCCCGCAGCGGCCACCGCGGGCCGGCCACCCACGGCGTCAGGAGGCGCGGGCAGCGGTCAGGCCGAGGCGGCGGCCACCGCCGTCCGGGCGACCAGCGCGCGACGCAGGTCGTCGTCGGCGTCGGTCACCACCCGGCGCAGACCGGGGGTCAGGTCGTCGCGGGCCAGCAGCGCCGCGGCCGCCTCCCGGGTGGGCTGCGCCACGGCGTAGCGGGGAAACGCCAGGGCTGCCACCCGGTCGGCTGTCCAGGGGGTACGCAGGTGCGCGGCGGCCGGCATCTCCGCGAAGTACCGATCGACGTACGCGGCGGTCAGGTCGGCCTGCTCGGGCTGCCAGAACCCCTCGGCGATCGCCTCCAGCAGCCGACCGGACAGCGCGGTGTCCCGCACGATGATCTCCCAGGTCGCCTGCTTCACCACCGGGTCGGGCAGCGCCGCCCGGCAGTGGGCGGCCCGTTCCGCGCCCGTGGAGCTGTTGTCGGCGGCGGCCTCGATGGCGATCTCCGCCTCGCCGGCGGCGCCCAGCACCACCAGGCGGCGCAGCACCGCCCAGCGCAGCTCCGCGTCGACCTTCAGACCGGCTGGCACATCCCGGCCGGCGAGCCAACCGACGAGCAGATCCGCGTCGGTGGTCGCGGCGATCCAACCCCGTGCGGCGGCGAGCTGCAACGACTGCCCGGCCGGTGCGCCGTCGAGCAGCCGCTGGCACGTCCCCGCGACCCTGGCCAGCGCCGCGGAGCGGGTCAGCGGGTCGAGGTAGCGGTCGACCAGGGACCGGCTCAGCGTCAGGACGTCCTCCGCGATGATCACCTCGGTCTCGGCGGGCAGCGCGGCGGCCATCAGGTCGACCAGGCCGGTGACCGGCCGCTCGCCGTCGATCGTCGCGTCCAGTGCCTCGCGCCAGAGCACCGCCCGGGCCAGCGGGTCGGTCAGAGCGGGCAGCACCTGCGGGACGACGGCCGCCGACGCCGGGTCGAGGCGCACTTTCGCGAAGGTGAGGTCACCGTCGTTGAGCAGGAACAACCGGGCCGCCGGCTCGCCGGTCAACGCACCGAGAACGGTACGGCCCCCGTCGGCGTTCGGGTCGATGTCCACCTCGTCGCGCCGCGCGCTGCCGTCCAACGAGTAGCGGCCCACGCCGATCCGGTGTGGGCGCAGCACCGGGTACGACTCGGGCGCGGTCTGCACCACTGCCACCTCGCTGTAGAGACCGTCCGCGTCCACGGCGACCTCGGCACGCAGCGTGTTGACCTGCGGGCGGCGCAACCACAGCTCGGCCCAGTCGGACAGGTCCCTCCCGCTGCTGGCGGAGAGGCTGGCCAGCAGGTCGGCGAGGGTGGCGTTGCCGAAGCGGTGTGCGGCGAAGTGCGCGTTCAGGCCGGCGAGGAAAGCCTCGTCGCCGAGCCACGCGACCAGCTGCCGCAGCACGCTGGCGCCCTTGGCGTACGAGATGCCGTCGAAGTTGAGCAGGCCCGCCTCGGCATCGACGACCTCCGGCGGGGCGATCGGGTGGGTGGAGGGCCGCTGGTCGGCGGCGTAGCCCCAGGCCTTGCGCCGCATCGCGAAGGTCGTCCAGGCCTGGTCGAAGCGGGTCGCCTCGGCGGTGACCCGAGTGCCGAGGTATTCGGCGAAGGACTCGTTCAGCCACAGGTCGTCCCACCAGCGCATGGTGACCAGGTCACCGAACCACATGTGCGCCATCTCGTGGGCGATGGTGGTGGCCCGCTGCTCGCGCTCGGTGTCGGTGACCGCCGAACGGAACACGTAGTCGTCGCGGAAGGTGACGATGCCGGGATTCTCCATCGCCCCGGCGTTGAACTCGGGCACGAACGCCTGGTCGTACTTGCCGAACGGGTAGCGCTCGGTGAAGAGCTGGTGGAACCGGTCCAGGCACTGCCGGGTGACGTCGAAGATCTCGTCGGCGTCGGCATCCAGGTGCTCGGCGAGCGACCGACGGCAGTAGATGCCCAGCGGCACGCCGTCGTGCTCGGCCCGCCGGACGTGGTACGGCCCGGCGATCAGCGAGAAGAAGTACGTGGCCAGGGGCTCGCTCGGGGCGAACTCCCAATGCCCGGGGGCCGGGTTGGCGGCCAGCTCGGCGTTGCCCGCGACGATCCACTGCGACGGCGCGGTGACCGAGAGGGTGATCGGCGCCTTGAGGTCGGGCTGGTCGAAGGCGGCGAAGATGCGCTGCGCGTTGTCGAGGAACGACATGGCATAGAGGTACGTCTCGCCGTCGGCCGGGTCGACGAAGCGGTGCATCCCCTCCCCCGTCTTCGAGTACGCCATGTCGGCCTCGACGACGAGCGTGTTCTTCTCGGCCAGCCCGTCGAGCGGCAACCGGTTGTCGGTGTGCAGGCCGGGGTCCAGGTCACGGTCGTTGAGGCGTACACCGTGCAGTTTGACGGGCCTGACCTCGACGAAGGTCGCGGCGCCGGCGGTGGCCCGGAACCGGATCTCGACGCGGGAGCGGAACAGGTCGCCGCCAGCGGTCAGGTCGAGGTCCACCTGATAGGACTCGACAGTAATCGCCGCGCCACGCGCGGTCGCCTCTACACGGGTCAGGCTCGGCATCCGCTTATCCTGCCCGATGGGGATCGGCACCCGGTCACCACACGACCCTCGGCACTGGAGGAAAGAACAATGGCGCAGCACCCCAAGGGCGACTTCGACCTCTCTCGGGCGGTCTGGCAGCGGGCCGAGGGGGACACCTCCGACAGCGCCGTTGAGGTCGCCTTCGTCGACGATCTGATCGGGATGCGCAACTCGGCCGAGCCGAACGGGCCGGTGCTGGTCTTCACCCAGGCCGAGTGGGACGCCTTCGTGGCCGGCGCGCAGGACGGCGAGTTCGACCTGGACTGACCGCGCCCGCCGACCAGTCGGTGGTGGATCGCCGTGCCGGTGCCCATGGTCGGGACACCGGCACGGCCACGCTGGCTGGTTGGCCGGCGCACTGCCGGGTCGGCCACCCGGGGCTGGTGGTCAACCATCGCCGGGGCCGTCGCCGTCGCCCCAACCGAGGCCACCCGGGCCCGGGGCGTGGTGGAAACCGGGATGGTCGGCGACGTCGACGCAGCGCTCTCCGTCCGGGCCGACCGCCCCGCAGAACAGCCGCTCGGCCCGCTGCCAGGCGTCCGCCGGTGACAGGGCCGCCGCACCGAGTGCCACCTCCGAGCGCAGCAGGCTCAGCGCCTCCGCGTACGCCACCGCCAGCTCGCGCGCCTCGGCCGGGCCGGGCGCGGTGAAGCCCAGGTGCACCGTGAAGAACCGGTGCGGACGGGTGGGCCGCCGAGGCGGCCCGATCAGGGACCGCCCGTCGCGGCCTCCGCCCAGTGCCCCGGCCACTCGCCGCTGCCGCCAGTGCGGCGCTCTGTTGTCGCGCATCCGCCCTCCCCGTGCTCGTTTCACCAGCAAACCAGGTTCCGCCGTCCCTGGGAGGGGCCAGCCGAGCGGGGTTCAGCGGCGACGACGGGGGTAAGCGCAGCGGCAAACGCGACCAGCCCCACCTGCGCGTGAGGAGACCCGATGGCGACCATGCCGGCCGACCGCAGCCCGGACAGCACCCTCGCGCTGCTCCGCGCCGGCTACCGGTTCATCGGCGAGCGCTGCGAGCGGTACGGCAGCGACGTCTTCACGACCCGGATCCTGCTCGCCCCGACCATCTGCCTGCGGGGCCGGCCGGCGGCGGAGTTGTTCTACGACAACGACCGCTTCCAGCGCGCCACAGCGATGCCGCTGCGCGTGCAGCGGACCCTGACCGGGAGGGGCGGGGTGCAGGGGCTGGACGGGCCGGAGCACGTCGACCGCAAGGCCATGTTCATGTCGATCATGACGCCAGCGGCGATCCAGCGGCTCGGTCAGCTCTTCGACGACGAGTGGCGGACCCGGGTCGCCGCCTGGGAACGTGCCGGTCCGGTGTCGCTCTACGACGAGCTGGGTCGGCTGCTGACCCGGGTGGTCTGCGCCTGGGCGGGGGTACCGCTGCCCACGTCACAGGTCGAACGCCGCGCCGTCGAGCTGCACGCCATGATCGAGGCCCCGGCGGTGATGGGACCCCGACACTGGCGGGGACGGATCGCCCGGTACCGCGCCGAACGCTGGCTCGCCGACCTCGTCGAACGGACCCGGGTCGGTTTCGCCCCGGCGCCGGCCGGCAGCGCCCTGGCCGTGATCGCCGAATACCGGGACGGGCGCGGCAACCTCCTGCCCCGGCGGATCGCTGCGGTGGAGCTGCTCAACGTGCTGCGCCCGGTGGTCGCCGTCGACCAGTACATGACCTTCGCCGCGCTCGCCCTGCACGATTATCCGGCCTGGCGGGAACGGGTCCGCGACGACGACGAGTCCACCGAGCGTTTCGTCCAGGAGGTACGCCGTTACTACCCGTTCTTTCCGATGGCGGCGGCCCGGGTCCGGCGGTCCTTCGACTGGCAGGGCCACCACTTCCCGAAGGGTCGACGGGTGCTGCTCGACCTCTACGGCACCAACCACCACCCGACGCTCTGGCCACAACCGGAGCTGTTCCGCCCGGAGCGGTTCGCCGGCCGCCGGGTGGACCCGTACGAGCTGATCCCGCAGGGCGGTGGCGACCACTGGGCCGGGCACCGCTGCGCCGGCGAGTGGATCACCATCGACCTGATGAAGCGGGCGGTCACCAACCTGACCACCACCATGCGCTACGACGTGCCGGTCCAGAACCTGGCCCTGGATCTGCACCGGATGCCCGCGCTGCCGCCCCTCGGGCTGACCCTCACCAACGTCCGCCATTCCTCCCGCACGGACGATGATCGTGCGTGGTCGAGGTGACGACGTGACACGGCGGACCGAAGCCCCACCGACCCGCCTACCGATGACGTACGTACTGCCGCTGCGCTGGCACACCGACACCGACACCGACACCGGCCTGACCGAGCTGACCGACTACCTGCGCTGGCTGGGTGACCGGGTGGAGGTGCTCGTTGTCGACGGCTCACCTCCGCCTGTCTTCGCCCGGCACGCCGAAGCGTGGCGAGGGCTGGTCCGGCACCTTCCACCGGATCCGGGTGAGCGTGGGCTCAACGGCAAGGTGCTCGGCGTACACACCGGGGTCCGCGCGGCCGGGCACCAGCACGTGGTGATCGCCGACGACGACGTCCGGTACGACGAGTCCGCGCTGACCGCGGTACACCGGCTGCTGGACCGGGCCGACCTGGTACGCCCGCAGAACTACTTCGACCCGCTGCCCTGGCACGCCTGGTGGGACACCGGCCGCACCCTGCTCAACCGGGCGCTCGGGGCGGACTACCCGGGCACCCTCGCCGTGCGGCGCAGCACCTTCCTCGCCATGGGCGGGTACGACCCGGACGTGCTCTTCGAGAACCTGGAGCTGATCCGCACGGTGCGCGGGTACGGCGGCACCGAGGCGACGCCGGCCTGGCTGTACGTCCGCCGACTACCTCCGGACGCCGCGCATTTCCGTGGTCAACGAGTGCGTCAGGCGTACGACGATCTGGCTCAGCCGGCTCGCCTGCTGACCGCGCTCGCGGTGCTGCCGGCGGTGGCGGTCGCGTCGCGCCGCCCCGGGCTGTTGCTCGGCGCGGTGGCCGGTGTCGTCGCCCTGGCCGAGACGGGTCGCCGCCGCGCCGGCGGCACCCGGGTGTTCCCGCCGGGCACGGCGCTGGCGGCCCCACTCTGGCTGCTGGAACGTGGTGTGTGCGGCTGGCTGGCGGTCACCCGACGCCTCCTGCTGGGCGGCGTCCGCTACGGCGACACCCGAATCCGTCGAGCCGCCAACCCCGCCCCGCGAAACCCACGACTCCCCGCGATCTTGCACTTCCGGTTGGGACATTACCGCCGGTAAACGCATAGAACCCCAGCCGAAACCGCAAGATCGGCGCTGACCTCAACGCGACAGCTCGCGGGCACCGGAGGGTGACCGCGAGCTGTCGTGCTGGTTGGGGGTGTTTCAGGGAGTGGCGTGGTCTTTGACCTGGTGGGCGGCGGACTTCGTGTCGTCCTTGACCGCGTGCACGGCGTCCTGAGCGGTGGACTTCACCGACTCGGCGGCCTGCTGGGCCGGCTCGCGCAGCTCGCTGGCCACCTCGCTCAGCTTCTCCTTCACCGCCCCGCTGTGCTCGCTGACCTTCGCCTTCACCTGGGCGGCGGCCTCCTGCTCGCGGCGGGAAGCCGGGATCAGCGACGAGGCCAGCCAGCCGACCCCGAACGCGATCAGGCCGGCGGCGAGAGGGTTGCCCTGGGACTTCTGCCGGATCACCCGCGGCGCGCTGTGCGCGGCGTCGCTGACAGTGGTCGCCGCCGAGTGCGCGGCGTCGCTGACGCTGGAGGCCGCCGACGAGGCGCGGTCACCCACCGAGTGGGCGGCCTGGCCGGTGCCGTGGCCGAGGTCAGACGCGGTTCCCATGACCTTGTCCCTCACATTCTGCAGAGCGGAACGGGCCCGCTGCTTACGGTCGTCGACGATGCGGCTCGGGCTGACCTTGTACGCCAGCGCGTCCACGTCGGAGCTGAGACTGTTACGGGTGGCTTCGATCTCCCGGCGGATCTGATCGGGATCGGTGCTCATCGGGTGACTCCCTCCGGGTGCGGCTTGAGCGCGTCAGGGATCCGCTGCACGCTGTCGTTCGTCTGCTTGAGCCCGCGTACGTGCTGGGCGTTCTTCTTGGCCTTCGAGTAGAGAACCGCGGCGACCGCTGCCCAGATCACTGCCACGATCAGCGCGGCCAGGCCGGAGTCCATGACGTTGTCCAGGAACTGCCAGATGGCGATGGACACGAACAGGGCCACCATGTAGCCACCGAAGCCGGCACCGCCGAACAGGCCTGCGGCCTTGCCGGCCTTCTTGCCCTCCTGGCGGATCTCAGCCTTGGCCAGCTCGACCTCCTGACGCATCAGCGTCGACAGGTCGGTGGTGACCTGACGCATCAGGTCGCCCAGCGAGCTGCCCTTCACCTCCGCCGCGGTGTGCGGGGCACCCGCGTCGGGGTGGTAACCGGAGTCCAGTCCGGACCCCTGCGTCGGCATGCTCATGCCGTCGCCTCCCTTCGGATGACTCGGTGGCTCACGGGCGAGGGGTGCCGCTGGACGGCACGCCCGGCAGCGGGTCGGTCTGGGTCACCGGCGGCAGCGGCTGGCCGGTGCCGGAGTGCTCCGGGTGATCGCCCCGAGTGGGCTCGGCGTAGTCACCGGGCGCCGAGTCGGCGTAGGTACCGGGCGTCTGGTCGGCGTAGCCACCGGACGTCGGCGGGGTGTGCGTACCGGGGGTCGGGTCGAGGTAGCCGCCCGACGGGACGGCGTCCGGCACCGCGCGGGGCGCGGGCGGCGGCGTCGGGATCACAGCGGTCTGCTCCGGGTCGTACGCCCCGGCGCCCCGGAAGTTCGAGGAACCGTTGCCGGAGTCGTCGCCGGCAGCCGAGATGCCACGGGTCAGCCGGCCGGCCAGCACACCGAGCACCGCTGCGCCGACCAGGAAGGTGCCCGGGTTACGCCGCGCGTAGTCGCGTACCTCGGTGATCAGGTCGCCGGGCTCACGCTCCTCGAGCCAGCCGGCGACGCCGTGCACCCGGTCGGCGGCTTGGCGGGCGAGCTCGCTCACCGGGCCGGCCTGGCCACCCTGCTCGGCCATCGAGCGCATCTCGTCGGCCAGCGAACGCAACCCGCCGGCAGCCCGGCGCTGCTGCTCACCGGTCTGGCTTGCCAGCTGACTGCGGGCCTCGCCGTACAGGTTGCGGGCCTGCCGGGCCGCCTCACGGCCGACCTCGGTGCCCTGCTCCTTGGCGGTCTGGGCGACCGCGCCACCAGCCTGCGCGGCCTCCGACCCGACCTGGCGCGCCTGGTCGCGGACGCCACCGCCGTTGGTCGACTGCTGCCCGTACGTGGAAGACGTAGGTGAAAGATCGTAAGTCATGATTTCCCTTCCGCTCAGAAAGTCGTCGCGGTTGTGCTGGGGGGATGCGGCCCGTTGCTGCGGCCGCTGACTATTGACCTACCCTCCGTTTCGGCTTCCATACCTCTTCGTGCATTTATCTGCGGGGCCCCCTGGTTGGTCTTCAAAATGGAGGATCGTCGGGCTGCGTCACGTCGCCGCTGCGGACAGTGAGGTTCGCGAGATCGGCAGATCCACGGAGGGGGCAGCGATGGCACGAGACGCACGAGGCGGCCGAACGGCCGGACCCCGACCCCGGGTCCAGCTGGCC
This sequence comes from Micromonospora sp. NPDC049049, assembly GCF_040649115.1. Taxonomy (NCBI): domain Bacteria; kingdom Bacillati; phylum Actinomycetota; class Actinomycetes; order Micromonosporales; family Micromonosporaceae; genus Micromonospora; species Micromonospora sp. NPDC049049. The sequence continues at coordinate 26,609 of NZ_JBEZEX010000037.1, forward strand.
GCGCTGGTGGTGGCCGGGGTCTTCCTCCTGATCGGCGTCCTCGGCTTCATCCCCGGCATCACCACCGACTACGGCGAGCTGCGGTTCGCCGGGCACCACTCGGACGCCCACCTGCTCGGGCTGTTCCAGGTGTCGATCCTGCACAACGTGGTGCATCTGCTCTTCGGGCTGGTCGGCCTGGTGCTGGCCCGCAGCGTCGCCGGTGCCCGCGTCTTCCTGGCCGCTGGTGGCGCGGTCTACCTCGCTCTCTGGCTGTACGGCCTGGCGATCGAGGCGGTCAACCCGGAGGGCGGCGCGAACATCCTGCCGGTCAATGACGCCGACAACTGGCTGCACCTGGCGCTCGGCTTCGGAATGCTCGCGCTCGGGCTGCTGCTGTCGAACCAGGCCGGCACCGGCGGACGCCTGGACAGCCCCGCCGACCGGCACTGACCTGGGTTTCGGTGCAGCGGGGTTCGGCCGGGCCGAAGCCGGTGACCGTCGAGCACGCCAGCAGCGGCGACGCGGCCGTCAGGCCGCGACCGGCAACCGCTTGGCGAAACAGACGCTGTACGGGTTGCCCACGTACTCGCCGTACACCGGGATCTGCTGGTAGCCACACGCGGAGTAGAGAGCGATCGCGGCCGGCAGGTAGGTGCCCGTCTCCAGGCAGACCACCGACTGCCCCTGCCGGAACGCGCACTCCTCCAGCGCGGCCAGCAACTGACGACCGATCCCCCGCCCCCGGTACGCGGGCCGGACGTACATCCGCTTGACCTCGCCGGTCTCGGCATCGAGTGCCTGGAGCCCGCCGCAGGCGACCGCCCGACCGTTCAGCACCACCGCCAGGTAGCTGACGTCGTCATGGGGGACGAAGACCTGCCCGTCCAACCCGCCATCGGCCTCGCGCAGCTCACGCTGCTGCGCGATGACCATGGCGGCGATCTCCGGATCGGTGGCAGGCCGGGACTCGATCAGCATCACCCCACGCTAGGACGCGTGGATTTCGCGGAGGTTTCCGGAAATCAACCCCACCACGGAGCGCAACGAACTACTCGGCGTCGTCCTCGTCGTCGATGTCATCGTCGATGTCGTCGTCGGAGAGGTCCGCGCCCACCTCGTCCTCCGGCCGCACGCGGCGAGCCTTCCGGGCGGCGAGCCGATCTGCGGCGGAGGCCCGGTTCGACTTCTCCTCCAGGCGGACGTCGGTGCCCCGGTTACCGGGCACGAACTCCACGCCGGCGAAGAGCGTCGGCTGCCAGTCGAACTCGCGCGCGCCGATCCGGACCAGATCACCGGGCTGCGCGCCGGCCTTGGCCAGCTTGTCCTCCACCCCGAGCCGGGCCAGCCGGTCAGCCAGGTAGCCGACCGCCTCGTCGTTGTCGAAGTTGGTCTGCTTGACCCAACGCTCCGGACGCACACCGCGCACAGTGAACGAGCCGTCTGCCTCGGCCGTGATGGTGAAGCCGTCGTCGTCCACGGCGATCGGGCGGATGACGATCCGGGTCGGCTCGGCCGGCGGAGCGGCCTTACGCTCCGCGTCGACCAGCTCGGCCATCGCGTAGGTCAACTCCTTGAGCCCTTCCCGGGTGGCCGCGGAGACCTCGAACACCTGGTAACCGCGCTCCTCCAGGTCGGGGCGCACGATCTCGGCGAGGTCGCGACCGTCCGGCACGTCGACCTTGTTCACGGCGACCAGACGTGGGCGGTCAGCCAGACCGCCGTACTGGCTCAGCTCCGCCTCGATGGCGTCGATGTCGGCCACCGGGTCGCGGCCGGGCTCCAGGGTCGCCGAGTCGATGACGTGCACCAGCACCGCGCAGCGCTCGATGTGCCGCAGGAACTCCAGGCCCAGACCCTTACCGGTGGCCGCGCCGGGGATCAGGCCCGGCACGTCCGCGACGGTGAAGGTGTGGTTGTCCATCCGGACCACGCCGAGGTTGGGCACCAGGGTGGTGAACGGGTAGTCGGCGATCTTCGGCTTCGCGGCGGAGATCACCGAGATCAGCGACGACTTGCCGGCGGACGGGAAGCCCACCAGGCCCACATCGGCGACGCTCTTCAGCTCCAGCACGATGTCCAGTTGGTCGCCGGGCTCCCCCAGCTCGGCGAAGCCGGGCGCCTTGCGCTTGGCGTTGGCCAGCGAGGCGTTGCCCCGCCCGCCGCGCCCACCACGGGCGACCTCGAAGGTGGTGCCGGCGCCGACCATGTCGGCCAGCACCGTACCGTCGGAGGTCTGCACCACTGTGCCGTTGGGCACCTTGAGCACCAGGTTGCGGCCGTTGGCCCCGTCCCGGTTCGAGCCAGCGCCGCCCTTGCCGTTGTCGGCCTTGACGTGCGGGTGGAAGTGGAAGTCGAGCAGCGTGGTCACCTGCGGGTCGACCACCAGGGACACGCTGCCCCCGTGCCCACCGTTGCCGCCGTCCGGTCCACCGAAGGGCTTGAACTTCTCGCGGTGGATCGAGACACAACCGTGCCCGCCATCGCCGGCCTGCAGATGCAGAACGACCCGGTCAACGAACGTTGCCACGGCGTCAATCCTTCCAGCGAGGTCCAACCTCGCACTTCGCGAAAAAGGCTAAGCGGGCCGGGACCCGGAGGTCCGCGGCCCGCTTAAGCCCGAGAACTACTGCTGCGGAACGATGCTGACGGTCTTGCGACCGCGCTTGGTGCCGAACAGGACCGCACCGGCGGACAGCGCGAACAGCGTGTCGTCGCCGCCACGGCCGACCAGGTCACCGGGGTGGAACTTGGTGCCACGCTGCCGGATGATGATCTCACCGGCGCTGACGACCTGACCACCGAAGCGCTTCACGCCGAGTCGCTGGGCCGCGGAGTCACGACCGTTACGCGAGCTGGACGCACCCTTTTTGTGAGCCATTGGAGGACGACCTACTTCCCGCTGGAGATGCCGGTCACCTTGACCTGGGTCAACGGCTGACGGTGACCCTGGCGCTTGTGGTAGCCAGTCTTGTTCTTGAACTTGTGGATCCGGATCTTCGGGCCCTTGGTGTGCGCGGCGATTTCGCCGGACACCGCGACCTCGGCAAGCTTCGCCGCGTCGGTCACCAGGTCGTCACCGTCGACGAGGAGCACCGCGGTGAGCTTCACCGCGTCACCGGGGGCACCGGTGAGCTTCTCGACCTCGATCACGTCGCCCTCGGCGACCTTGTACTGCTTGCCGCCGGTCTTGACGATCGCGTACATCGGAGGCGGACTCCCTGTCGTTGAGGCTGCTGGCGGTCGTTCCCGCAGCGGCTCGCCGGGTAGCAGTGCACGGCGGCGCGGGCACACGGGAACTCGGCACACCAAAGGTGGGCCGCAGGCAAGAGTACGCCATCGCTGGCCCGGACCCCAAACCGGCCCGCCCTGGTCAGCGCTCGCAGAGCTGGTCGAGGCGCTGCTGGAGCCGGTCGAGTTCGGTCTCGTCGATCGACTCGACGTCGGCCCCGAGCGCGGAAACCTCGGCGCCGAGGTCGGTGAGCAGCGTCTTGAGCTGCGGATCGTCGGTCCGCTCCGACTGCTCCCGCAGGACGGTCCGCCAGCCCGCCAGCGCCCCCTCGGCCCGGCTCCGGGCGGCCTCGGCGGTGCGGCTGTCCCCGGCGCCCACCGCCGCGAGCATCCGACCCAGCTCACCCACGTACGTCCGAACGGCAGTGGTGCTGGCCTCCTGTGCGGCGGCGCACACCTGGGTGGCGTCGCCGCCCGCCACACCACCGCTGGCCGGCATGCCGGTCGGGCCCCCAGGGGTGCCAGCGACCGCCGAGCCGGCGTCCTCGGCGGTCCCACCGGTGGAGCAGCCGGCCGCGACGGAGAGCATGGTGAGCAGCGCGGTGACCGCGAGCAGACGGCGCATCTTCTTCTCCTGACCGGGGACAGCCGACCGAGGACCGGGTGGCCACAACGGCGAGGTCCCTCCCCCGTCACTTTGCCGGGAGAGGGACCTCGTCAAACACGTGGCCGGTCAGGCGCTCAGGGGCGGGTCCGCCGACGGGCGCCACCGCGACGCGACCGGCGGCGGCCGCCACCGCCCTCGGTGCTTTCCTCGTCGCCCTCAGCGTCGGCGAGCGCGTCCGGGTCGTCCGCCGCGGCCAACCGAGCCGACTCACCCTGCTGAGCGTCGGAGATCGCCGGTGCGGCGGCGGTGTCCGACTCGTAGCGGGACAGGTCGTAGCCCATGGTGTCCTGGTAGGCGGCGTCCGGCTCGGCAGTGGTGTCGGTGTCGACGACCTCGACAGCGGTCCGCTCGGCCGCGGCCGGGGCGTTCTTGCGCGCCCGGCGACGGGACGAGGGGGCACCCTGCTCGGCCGCCGGGGCGGGAGCCACCGCTGAGGCGACCGCCTTGACCTTCTCCCCCGCGCCGGCGGGACGCGGCTTCTCCGGCACCGGCTCGGTGTGGATGATGACGCCCCGGCCCTTGCAGCACTCGCAGGTCTCGCTGAACGCCTCCAGCAGGCCCGCGCCGATCCGCTTACGAGTCATCTGCACCAGGCCGAGCGACGTGATCTCGGTGACCTGGTGCTTGGTGCGGTCCCGGCCCAGGCACTCAGTGAGTCGGCGCAGCACCAGCTCACGGTTTGACTCCAGCACCATGTCGATGAAGTCGATCACCACGATGCCGCCGATGTCCCGCAGCCGGAGCTGACGGACGATCTCCTCCGCCGCCTCCAGGTTGTTACGGGTGACGGTCTCCTCCAGGTTGCCCCCGGAGCCGGTGTACTTGCCGGTGTTGACGTCGACGACAGTCATCGCCTCGGTACGGTCGATCACCAGCGAGCCGCCGGAGGGCAGGAAGACCTTGCGGTCCAGGCCCTTGATGATCTGCTCGTCGATCCGGTACTCGGCGAAGACGTCGCTCGTGCCGACGTGCCGGCGCACCCGGTCGACCAGATCCGGGGAGACGTGCGACAGGTACGACTCGACCATGTCGTACGACTGCTCGCCCTCGATCACCAGCTCGCGGAAGTCTTCGTTGAACAGGTCCCGGACCACCCGGATGACCAGGTCGGGCTCCCCGTAGAGCAGCACCGGAGCGCCACCCTCGGCAGCCTTGGCCTGGATGTCCTCCCACTGCGCCTGGAGCCGCTTGACGTCGCGGGCCAACTCGTCCTCGGTGGCGCCCTCGGCGGCCGTCCGGACGATCACGCCCGCGCCGTCCGGGACCAGCTTCTTGAGCACGTCCCGCAGTCGCTTGCGCTCGTTGTCCGGCAGCTTGCGGCTGATCCCGGAGGCGTTGCCGTTGGGCACGTAGACCAGGTGCCGGCCCGAGAGCGCGATGTGGCTGGTCAGCCGTGCGCCCTTGTGCCCGATCGGGTCCTTGGTGACCTGGACCAGCACCGAGTCGCCGGAGCGCAGCGCCTGCTCGATCGAGCGGGCCCGCCCCTCCAACCCGGAGGTGTCCCAGTTGACCTCGCCGGCGTACAGCACGGCGTTACGGCCCCGACCGACGTCGACGAACGCGGCCTCCATGCTCGGCAGCACGTTCTGCACCTTGCCGAGGTACACGTTGCCGGCCATCGTCCCGGAGGAATTGCGGGTGACGTAGTGCTCGACCAGCACGCCGTCCTCCAGGACGGCGATCTGGGTGCGGTCACCGCGCTGGCGGACCGCCATCACCCGGTCGACGGCCTCGCGGCGCGCCAGGAACTCCGACTCGCTGAGGATCGGCGGTCGGGTACGGCGCTGCTCCCGACCGTCCCGGCGGCGCTGGCGCTTGGCCTCCAGCCGGGTCGAGCCGGACACACCCTGCACCTCGTCGACGGTCCGACGCGGCTCGCGGATCTTCACCACGGTCGGCACACCGTCGTCCGCCGCACCCTCGGTGTCGCCGGCGCCACGACGGCGGCGGCGACGACGACGACGGGTCAGACCGTCCCCGCCCTCGGACTCCTCGTCCTCGTCGCCCTCGGCTTCGACCTCGGCGGTCTCTTCCTCGTCGGCCTGCGCCGCCTCCTCGGACTCCTCGTCCTCGGCGTCGTCGGCGCCGCCCTTGCCCCGGCCACGGCCCCGGCGACCACGTCGGCGGCGGCGGCGCGCGGCGGCGCTGTCCTCGTCATCCTCATCCGCCTCGGCGGCCTCGTCGGCCTCCTCGGTCGGCTCCTCTTCGGCCTCGACGGCCTCGATCGGCTCCACCGGCTCGGCCTCACGGCGACCACGCCGACGGCGGCGGGACGGCTCGGCGGCTTCCTCGACGGCCGGCTCCTCGGTCGCCGCGGCGGGCTCCACCGGGCGGGTCACCGGCACGGCGTCCGGCTGGGGTGCCATGAACAGCACTGTGGGCGCGGACAGCGCAGCGCGCCGACGACGGGTACGCGGCTGCTCCGGCTCGATCTCGGCCGGCTCGGTCGGCTCATCCGTCACACCGGAGACGGCCACACCCGGTGGCACCTCGCCGGAGCGGTCCTGCGCACCGCTGCTCCAGGCCAGCTCGGCAGCGGACGTGCTCGGGAGGGCCGGGGAGTCGTTCAACTCGGCCTCGGCCTCGCGCAGGTCGGACTCCGCCGGTTCCTCGGTGACGTCCGGCTCCTCGACGACCGGCTCCTCGACCGCGGGCTGCTCGTCGGCCGCGGCCGGCTGCTCGACGGCGGGCGGCTCCTCGACGGCCGCCGGCGTGGCCTTCTTGCGCCGGGTACGGGTCACCTTGACCGGCGGCACCACCTCGGCCGAGGCCGCCTCCGCAGCGGCGGCGACCAGCGGCTCCTCGGCTGTCGTCTCGACGGGGGTGGCCTTGCGGCGACGCCGGGGGGTCTTCGGTGCGACGTCCAGGTCGCCGGAGATCGGGGCGAAGACCTCCGCCTGCGGCGACTCGACGTTGCCGGCGCCACCGGTGGGCGCCTCGATCGGGGCGTCGGTCTGCTCCGGCTGGTTGAGCGGGGCGGCCCGACGACGGGTCGTCCGGGTGCGCCGCACCGGCGCGGCGGGTTCGGCGACCTCAGCGGAAGCGCTCTCCGCCGGTTCCACCGAGGCCGAACCGACAGCCGTGGTGGGGGTCTCGACGGCGCCGCCGTCGGCCGTGGTGCTGTGGTCGGCGCTTGCACCGGCCGGCTGTGAACCGGCCCGTTCGCCGCCCTCGGGCTCGTTCTCGAGCATGGACGTTCTCCAGTTCTGGCTAGCCCGGGCGCGGGTGAGCGCTGCCACGCAGGGTCGCCGCAAAAGTGTTTCCGCCGGGCGCGCGTGGTGCGCGACCGCCGAAGTCTGCCTGCCAGAACACCGACCGTCGGTCAGTGCCCAACGATGGCTGCCCCGTCGCGGTCCGCATCCAACGGATCCACGATCGCACCCTGCGCGGTCAACGTGCCCTGAGCCAGCCGTGTCACCCTCGGCGAAACCGGCGGCTCCAGGTCGGCCACCACGCGGAGGCCGGAAAGGACGTCATCGGGCCGTACGGACGGGGTGACCTGCCGCACGACCAGTTCGAGTATCGCACACGGTACGGCCGGCGCCCCGGAAGGCGTCGGCGTCGGCAGTTGGACATCGATCGACATCACGGCGGCTCGGGCGTCGAAAGTACGTCGACCCTGCTTGGTCATCCGCTCGACCAGCACCTCGTCGGCCGCGACGAAGGCGTCCACGGCGTCGCGCAGCACCGCCGTGTCGACCTCAGGCAACTCGATGTGCCAGTGCGACGCCTCGATCCGGTCCGGCAGGTTGCCCCCTTCGGCGATCACGGCGTCCAGGACGTCCAGCCCCGGCGAGAGCGCGGCGTCCAACGCGGCGCGCAACGCCTCCGGGTCGACAGCCGCCTGAAGGGCGATTTCCAGGTACTCCGCCTCGCTCGCCACCCCGGTCGGGGCGGCGCTGGCGTAGGAGATCTTCGGGTGCGGGTGGAAACCCTGGGAGAAGGCGACCGGCACAGCCGCCCGCCGTAGCGCGCGCTCGAACGCCCGGGCGAAGTCCCGGTGCGAGGTGAATCGCAGCGGCCCGCGCTTGGCGTACCGGATGCGGACGCGCTGGACGACCGGTGCCTGGCCGCCCTCGGGTTGAGGCTTCTTGGCGATCGTGGGCTCCTCGGGTGTACCTGCGTGTCCGCCCATCCTGGCGCAGGGCTCGTGACGGTACGCAGCCGGGGCGGCCGAAACCGCAGTGACGGACGGGCACAAACCGGTCGCGACGGCCGCGACCCCCCGCCGGGAAAGGCGGTGGCCGGCCGGCGACCGCGGAGGTCACCGGCCGGCCATCATGATCGGGACCGGTTACCGCTCCGACGGCGGCGCGGGCGGCGACCCGCCCGGAGGCGGACCGTAGCCGGAGGGCGGGGGCGGGGTGTAGCCCGGCGGTGGGGCGTAGCCGGAAGGCGGCGCGTACCCGGCAGGAGGGGCGTAACCGGGTGGGGGCGGGTAGCCCGGCGGCGGGGCGTAACCCGCGTCAGGTGGGGGGTACGCGCCCTGGGCCACCCGGTCGAGCACCTCGTCCGGGATGTCGGCGGCCCGGGCCGCCTCCCGCCGGTACCGACGACGGTTCCAGATGAGGAAGACCACCAGACCCAGCAGCAACACCAGCACCACGGCGATGCCGATGCCGACCACCATGACCTGCTGGTCGGTGGGGCCACCGCGATCGCCGTGCTGGGTGACGTCGAACTCCTCGTCCGCACCCTCGGCACGACCCGGGCCCGGGTCGGTCGCCGCGACGGCCGGGTCGAGCAGCGGATTGGCGGTGACCGGTGGCACGTTCGCGGTCAGCGCCCGCGTCGGGTCGATCACCCCGAAGCCGTACTGCGGGTCCCGCCCGGACGCACCGGCGTCCCGCGCGGTCCGGATGATCCGGTTGATCACGTTGGCAGCGCTGAGGTCCGGAAATTTCGACCGGATCAAGGCGGCGAGACCGGAGACGATCGCGCTCGAGTCGGAGGTCCCGTCGCCCCAGCCGTAGCCCCCCTCGTTGGCGACGTTGTAGATCCCGTCGCCCGGAGCGGCGACCACCGCCTCCGGCCCCTGGACCGAACCGGACCAGAACGCGCCGCCCCTGGTCGTCCCGGTCACCGCGATGACACCGGGGGTGTTGGCGGGCTTGCCCACTGTGGTGCGGCCCTGGGCGGTGTTACCCGCGGAGGCGACCAGGACGACGTCACGGTCCAACGCGTACTTGATTGCGCTCTGCTGCACGGGATTGGCGAAGCCGGGGCTACCAATGGATACGTTGATCACTTTGGCCCCGCCGTCGACGGCCATCCTGATGCCCCGGGCAATCTCGGCGTCGGTGTAGACCCCGTCCTCCTTGCGCATCTTGATGGGCAGGATCTTCGCGCCGGGGGCGATGCCGTCCACCCCGTCGCCGCTGGGTTTCGCCGCGATGATGCCGGCCATGTGCGTGCCGTGCCCGACCTCGTCGGCCCGGCCGTCTCCGGAGGCGCCGTAGCTGCGTCCACCGGGAAGCACCTGACCTCGCAGGTCCGGGTGGCTGGCCTCGACGCCAGTGTCGACCACGGCCACGACCACGCCCCGCCCGGTCGAGATCTTGTGCACCTGGTCGATCCGGAGCTCGTCCAGATACCACTGCTCGGCCCGCCGGGGTGCGGCTGCCGCCGGCTGAGCGGCCCCCACCACCAGGAACCCCGCCAGCAGACAGGCGACTACCGGCCGGAGGCGTCCGACGTTCACCCTCATCCGTCCATCCTCATCGAAGGACACCCGGGGACGCCCCGTCACCAGGACCCCACGGATCGTCATCCTCAGTCAACCACGACGAGTGCTCGGAGCCGGTGCTGCCACCCTGGCCGGCACCACCCGCGCCGCCCATCATTCCGCCGCCCATCATTCCGGCACCGCCGACGCCGGCACCACGCGCGCCGCCCGCCATCCCGGCGCCGCCGGCGGCCTGGGCGGTGCGCAACGCGTTCGCCGCGCTCGTCATCGGCGGCAGTTTTCCGTTGCCGCCACCCACCATGCCGGGGATGCCGCCCACGCCGATCCCGGCACCGCCGCCCAGGCCACCGCCGGCACCGCCGCCGATCCCGCCGGCCGAGCCGACGCCGGCACCGCCGCCGAAACCACCGCCGGCGCCACCGAGACCGGCGCTGCCGACCCCGCCGCCGCCGATGCCGCCGCCCAGGCCGCCGACCCCGCCCGGGGTGGCGCCGGCCAGCCCGCTGCTGTAGCCAGCGTCGCCGTCCGCGTAGCCCGGCAAGCCGGAGCCCGTCGACGGGGGTGTTAACTGACCCGTGCCGCCGGTGGGCGAGCCCTCGCCAAGCCCACCGGGCTTGGTCGGAGAGAACGGGTCGACGGTGGACGTCGGACCGCCCGTGTCACCGATGCCCGGCGGCCTGCTGCCGATCGTGGGGCCGCCACCACCGATGTCGGGCTTCCCGCCGAATTCGCCACCACCGATGTCGGGCCGCCCCGAGGGCGGGACCCGGGGGTCCCGACGAAAATCGTCCTCTATGGCCCCTTTTTCCGGGCTGTTGACGGTGAGCTTGGGGCGCTCCGTATAGACGGCCTGGGGCAGCGGTGCCATCGCCGTGTTCGCCGCGTTCTGATTGTCCCGATACCAGTTGTCCAGGTGGGCTCCGGTGTCCCACCAGCCGCCCCGCTTCTGGTCACCGGCCTGGCCGTCGACCTTCATCGTCGCTTCCAGGTCGTCGGCCTTGTCCCGGAACGCGCCGTCGGCGTACGAGCCGGGGTTGCTCTGGTAGTCCTTGCGCAGCGCGGCGAGGAACCCCGACGAGCTCTCGCCGTCGCGGGCATCGTCGAGCTCGGTGCCGTTGGGCAGGCTCCACTCGTTGAAGCCGAAGTCGTCCATCAGCGGAATCGGGATCGTGGAGACCGACTTGCGGATGTCGCCCTCGATCCGCGTCAACGCGCCACTGACGTTGGTCGCGTCGGTGATGAGATCCTCGATCTGCTTGCCTATCTTGCCCAGGTGCTCGCGGTACGCGTCACCACCGCCGCCCTTCCAACCGGCGAGCATCCCGGGCAGCCCGCCGACGTGCGGGCGCTCCTGGCCGGTCGCGATCGGGCCGACGAACGAGCGACCGACGAGCGCGTCCCGCAGCTGTTGCAGGCCGCTGGAGAGGTTGCTCCAGCCCGCTCCGACCGATCCGACCGTTTCCGGGTCCGCGGAGAGCGTCACCTCACGGACGCACCGCTCCCAGGTTCCTCCAGCCATGACGTCCCCCTCAGGCCGTGTACGGGTAGGTGGGCGCGCCGCTGGCAGTGGGCGGCGGGGCCGCCGACTCCAGCAGCCGCTCGATCTCCTTGCCGTTGGCGCCGTTGCGCGCCTCGGTGTCGCGGAACGCCTTCGCGATCTCCTCGGTGCCTTCCTTGAGCGCGGCGAGCTTCTGGGAGAGGGCGTTGAGGTGCGCTTCCATGTTCACCGTTGACGCCTCCAGGGCCCGCCACTGCATGACGGCGTCCTCGTACGCGCCGAACGGCGTGCCGCCGGGGACGGCCTGGGCGTTGTTACTGTCGCCCTTCATCCGCGTCTTGATGCGTTCCATCTCGTACTTGATGGTGTCGTCGATGTACTGCCGGAGCCGCTCGACGTATGTGGCGGCGGCGTCCAGGTCCTCGACGCTGACGTGCAGATCGCCGATGCTCGGCGGCGGGATGCTACCCATGCGATTCCTCCCCCGTCCCCGACCCGCCGGGTCGGTCCATGTCAGACGCAGCGTATCGAGTCTGACCTAGTCGAGGCAGCCCCAGCCACCAGCACGTGGTACAGATGACGGCCGATCTCGTGGACGGTTCGGCGCGGGCCACCGGACGGGCCGAGCCCGAACAACGCCAACGGGCCCGCGAGACGCGGACCCGTTGGGCGACATGTCGGATGTGGAGGGTGGCGGGTCAGCGCCAGCCGGCGCTACCTCACTGCGGCGCGGTCAGGGGTGCGAGTGCGAGTGACCCGACGGGACCTTCATGCCGTTGCCGCCCAGCGGGGTGAGCGGCAGCAGCTTCTTGCCGGTGGGGCCGATCTGGATCTCGGTGTCCATCGACGGGCAGACGCCGCAGTCGAAGCAGGGCGTCCACCGGCAGTCGTCCTGCTCGAACTCGCTGAACGCGTCCTGCCAGTCCTGCCAGAGCCAGTCCTTGTCGAGGCCCGAGTCGAGGTGGTCCCAGGGCAGGACCTCCAGCTCGTCGCGCTGACGGGTGGTGTACCAGTCGAGGTCCACCCCGAACGCGGGCAGCGTCTCGGCCGCAGCCTGCACCCAGCGCTGGTACGAGAAGTGCTCGCTCCACCCGTCGAACCGGCCGCCGTTCTCCCAGACCTTGCGGATGACCGACCCGACCCGGCGGTCACCCCGGGAGAGCAGCCCTTCGATGAGCGACGGCTCGCCATCGTGGTAGCGGTAGCCGATGGCCCGGCCCAGCGAACGGTCCGCGTTGATGGCCTGCTTGAGGATCTTGAGCCGGTGGTCGATGACCTCCGGACGGTCCATCGCGGCCCACTGGAACGGGGTGTGCGGCTTCGGCACGAACCCGCCGATGGAGACCGTGCAGCGGATGTCCTTGGAGCCGGTCGCGGCCCGGCCGGCCCTGATCACCTCGTGGGCCATCTCGGCGATCTCGAGGACGTCCTCGTCGGTCTCGGTGGGCAGGCCGCACATGAAGTAGAGCTTCACCTGCCGCCACCCGTTGGTGTACGCGGTGACGACCGTACGGATCAGGTCTTCCTTCGACACCATCTTGTTGATGACCTTGCGGATCCGCTCCGACCCGCCCTCCGGGGCGAAGGTCAGGCCGGTACGCCGCCCGTTGCGGGACAGCTCCTGCGCGAGGTCGATGTTGAAGGCGTCCACCCGGGTCGAGGGCAGCGACAGCGAGACGTTCGTGCCCTCGTACTGCTGGGCGAGGCCCGAGCACATGTCGCCGATCTCGGAGTGGTCCGCCGAGGAGAGCGACAGCAGGCCGACCTCGGAGAAGCCGGAGAACTCCAGGCCCTCGCGGACCATCTGCGCGACAGTGGTGATCGACCGCTCCCGCACCGGACGGGTGATCATCCCGGCCTGGCAGAACCGGCAACCCCTGGTGCAACCCCGGAAGATCTCCACCGCGTACCGCTCGTGCACCGTCTCGGCCAGCGGCACGAGGGGCTTCTTCGGGTACGGCCAGGCGTCCAGGTCCATCGTCGTGCGCTTGTGCACCCGGAACGGCACATCCGCCCGGTTCGGTACGACCCGCTGGATCCGGCCGTCCGGCAGGTAGTCGACGTCGTAGAAGCGCGGCACGTAGACGCTCTCGGTGCGGGCCAGCCGCAGCAGCAGCTCGTCGCGGCCGCCCGGCGAGCCCTCGGCCTTCCACTCCCGGACGATCGCGGTGATCTCCAGGACCGCCTCCTCGCCGTCGCCCAGCACCGCGGCGTCGATGAAGTCGGCGATCGGCTCCGGGTTGAACGCGGCGTGCCCGCCGGCCACGATCACCGGGTCGGCGTCGGTGCGGTCGGCGGCCAGCAGCGGGATGCCGGCCAGGTCGATCGCGGTGAGCATGTTCGTGTAACCCAGCTCGGTGGAGAAGGAGATGCCGAACACGTCGAACCCGCGCACCGACCGGTGCGCGTCGACGGTGAACTGCGGCACGCCGTGCGTGCGCATCAGCGTCTCCAGGTCCGGCCAGACCGCGTACGTCCGCTCGGCGAGGGTGTCGGGCAGCTCGTTGAGCACCTCGTAGAGGATCTGCACGCCCTGGTTGGGCAGACCCACCTCGTAGGCGTCGGGATACATCAGCGCCCAACGCACGGTCGCCGCGTCCCAGTCCTTCGTCACCGCACCCAACTCGCCCCCGACGTACTGGATGGGCTTGGAGATCTGGGGCAGCAGCGGCTCGAGCTGGGGCCAGACCGACGGCTCCGAGCCGACGCGCGGCGTCGGACGGGCCGAGCTGGAGTCGTCGCGAGAGTTGGTCGCGGCCGCGTGCGGGCTCGTGGACGGGGCACTCATGATGCCCAAGGGTACGCGTTCGTCCGCCGCCGATCGCGCGCACGCCCGATCGGCGGGGGTGGCGGCGCGGTACTAACCTCGGTTCGGCGCGAGAGGAGATTGCCGCGATGCCGGAGACCCAGCCGGGAGCACAGCCGGCCGACGGGAGCACCCCGGGCGCGGAGCCGGAGCGGGACCGGACGGTCGCCGACGAGCCGACCTCCCCACCCGTACCCCCGGAGCAGCCGGAACCCTCGGACCAGCCGGACCCCTCGGACCTGCCAGAACCCTCGGACCACTCGGACCAGCCAGAACCCCCGGACCAGCCGGAGCCTGCCCCGGCCTCGGAGGTCCCGGCCTCGGAGGTCCCGGCCTCGGAGGTCCCGGCCTCGGAGGTCCCGGCCTCGGAGGTCCCGGCCTCGGAGGTCCCGGCGCCCCGGTGGAGTGGTTCGGCCCCGGTTCCACCCCCGCTGCCCCGCCGACAGGCCTGGGGCGAGTCGGCCGAGCCGACCCCTTTCCCGCCGGTGGCCGCCGGGCCGCCGGAGGACCAGACCCCGGTCGACCCGTGGGCCGGCGTGGACACCGGCGGCTGGGACCTGCCCTCCGCCGAACTGCCCCCGCTGCCGCCCACGATGTCGTATCCGACGCCGCCGGACACCCGGCAGTGGTCCGGGCCGCCCGCTCCCCCGGCCTCATCGGGCGACACCCGGCAGTGGTCCGGGCCGCCCGTTCCCCCGGCCGGGTCGCAGCCGGTGCCGCCGCCGGCCGCCCCGGGCGCAACCCGGGCCATCGGACCCATGGTGCCGGCCCGGCCGATGTCGCCACCCGCACCACCCGCGCCGCCGAAGGTGCCGAAGCAGCGCCGGGGTCGGCGATCCACCACGCCACCGCCATCACCGCCGCCCGGGTGGCAGGCCCCCAAGGGGTACGTGCCGGTTCCGGTCCGCCGACGACGCCGCTGGCCGTGGCTGCTGCTGCTCACCCTGGCCTGCTGTTGTGGTTGCCCCGCCTACTACGGGTTCCCGATCTCGGCCCAGTACCCGGCGCGCGCGGCCCTGCCCGTGCAGGTGGACGACCTCAGCCTGCGGCAGGACAGCCGCAGCACCGAGGCGGCCCAGAAGTTGGAGAGCGAGGTACGCAAGGAGAACTGGCTGGCCGAGGACACGTTCGCCGGCGTCTACGCCACGACGAGCGGCAAGCGGGTGACGGTCTTCGGCGGCACCGGTTTCCGGCTGACCCCGGAGTCGGACGCGGAGGCCGAGATCAGCCGGCTCACCGATCGGTACGCGTTGGGTGCCCCGGAGAGCGTGGACACCGGTGTACGGGGCCGGCACGAACGGTGCGCGGTGGGTAGCGCCGACGGGGGCGCCGTGGTCGTGTGCACGTCGGTCGACCACGGCAGCATCGCCACCGGGGTGTTCACCCGACTCTCCGTCGCCGACAGTTCCGACCTGTTGGGCACCCTGCGCGCCCAGATCGTCCAACCCGAGCGGGGCTGATGCCGCACCCTGGCCCCGGCCGGGGTGCGGCCGGCGGGGTCAGGCGTCGCGGGTCGGGTCCGGGTGGGCGCGCGGCGGGGCGTAGCGGGGCACGTACTCCTGGCCGGTGAGCTTCTGGATCTCGCTCATCAGCTCGTCGGTCATCTGCCGCAGCGAGGCGCGGTCGTCCGGTCGGCCGGTGAAGTCCAGCGGCTTGCCGAATCGAACCGTGATCTTGGCAGTGCCCGGCCGGGGCACCCGAGCGCCGATCGGCTGCGCCTTGTCCGTGCCGATCATGCCGACCGGGATGATCGGCACGCCGGCCGAGATCGCCAGCCGGGCCGCGCCGGTCCGCCCCCGGTAGAGCTTGCCGTCCGGGGAGCGGGTGCCCTCCGGGTAGACCACCACCAGGTCACCGCCCTTGAGCGCCGGGATCGCCGCGTCGAACGCGGACAGCGCCGCCCGGCCGCCGGCCCGCTCGACCGGGATCGCACCCAGGCCGGTGAGGACGAACTTGGAGATCGCACCCTTGACGCCGGTGCCGTTGAAATATTCCGACTTGGCCCAGAAAGCCAGGTGCCGGGGCACGACCGTGCCGAGGAACAACTCGTCGGCCACCGAGAGGTGGTTGCCGGCGAAGATCGCGCCGCCGGTCTCCGGCACGTGTTCCAGACCCTCCACGGTCGGGCGGAACGCCACCCGCAGCGTGGGGCCCACGGTCAGCTTGCCGATGGTGTAGAGCAGCGGCACTGGTCCTCCGGCAGATGAAATGCGAGCAGGCGGTGTCACGGTAGCGGACGCCTCCACACCTCCCGGACGGAGGTGGTGAGGCGCCCGCACCCTGGCGATGGTCCGTTATACCCGGCGGACGACCACCGTTACCCGCTCACCATCGCCGACCTCGCCGGCGAAGCCCTCCAGCCCCTCGACGACGGAGCCGTTAAGCCCTTCGACGACGGAGCCGTCCCGACCCTCGACGGCGGAGCCGTCCGGGCCCTCGACGGCGGAGCCGTCCGGGCCCTCGACGAAGTCGAGCGAGTCGGCCAGCACCTCCGCGGAGACGAAATCGACGTACGCCGCCACCGCCGCGCGTACCTCGTCGGACGCCGACACCGACACCACGATCCGGTCCGAGACGTCCAGGTCGGCGTCACGGCGGGCCTGCTGCACCACCCGCACCACGTCGCGGGCCAGCCCCTCGGCGGCCAGTTCCGGTGTGACGTCGGTGTCCAGCACCACCACTCCCTCGCCGCCGGGCAGCGGCGCGGAGTGCTCGGCGTCGGCGGCGACCAGGCGCAACTCGTACTCACCCTCGGCGAGGGTGACGCCGGCGGCCACCGGGGCGCCGTCGACCAGCTCCCACTCGCCCGCCTTGACCGCCTTGATCACCTGCTGCACCTGCTTGCCGACGCGTGGGCCGAGCGCCCGGGGAACCACAGTCAACACCTGCTCGCAGTACGCGGACAGCTCCGCGCTGAACTCCACGGTCTTCACGTTGACCTCGTCGGCGACCAGGTCGGCGAACGGCCGCAGCTGCTCCGCGGCCGGCGAGGCCACTGTCAGCGTCGACAGCGGCAGTCGCACCCGCAGCCCCTTGGCCTTGCGCAGCGACAGCGCCGCCGAGGCGACCGCCCGAACGTTGTCCATCGCGCGGACCAGATCGTGGTCGGCCGGGAACTCCTCCGCCGAGGGCCAGTCGGTCAGGTGCACCGAACGCTCCCCGGTCAGGCCACGCCAGATCTCCTCCGCGGTCAGCGGCGCGAGCGGCGCCACCACGCGACAGAGCGTCTCCAGCACCGTCGACAGGGTGTCGAAGGCGTTGGCGTCACCGGACCAGAACCGGTCCCGGGACCGGCGCACGTACCAGTTGGTCAGCGCGTCAAGGTAGGACCGGACGGTGGCGCAGGCACCGGAGATGTCGTACGCGTCCATCTGCGCGCCGACAGTGGACACCAGCTCGTTCGTCTTCGCCAGCACGTACCGGTCGAGCAGGTGGGTGGAGTCGGTACGTCGCCGGGCCTGATACCCGTCGGCGTTGGCGTAGAGCGTGAAGAAGTAGTACACGTTCCACAGCGGCAGCAGCACCTGCCGGACGGCGTCGCGGATGCCCGCCTCGGTGACCGCCATGTCCCCACCGCGCAGCACCGGCGAGGACATCAGCATCCAGCGCATCGCGTCCGAGCCGTACGCGTCGAAGACGTGGTAGACGTCCGGGTAGTTGCGCAGGCTCTTGGACATCTTGCGCCCGTCCGAGCCGAGCAGGATCCCGTGGCTCAGGCAGTTACGGAACGCCGGCCGGTCGAACAGCGCGGTGGCCAGCACGTGCATCGTGTAGAACCAACCACGGGTCTGCCCGATGTACTCGACGATGAAGTCACCCGGGTAGTGGTGCTCGAACCAGTCGGCGTTCTCGAACGGGTAGTGCACCTGGGCGAACGGCATCGACCCGGACTCGAACCAGCAGTCCAGCACCTCCGGCACCCGGCGCATCATCGACTGCCCGGTCGGGTCGTCCGGGTTGGGGCGGACCAGGTCGTCCACCGCCGGCCGGTGCAGGTCGGTCAGGCGTACGCCGAAGTCCCGCTCGATGTCGGCCAGCGAACCGTAGACGTCCAGGCGCGGATAGTTCGGGTCGTCGGACTTCCACGCCGGGATCGGCGAGCCCCAGAACCGGTTCCGGCTGATCGACCAGTCCCGGGCGTTGGCCAGCCACTTGCCGAACGAGCCGTCCTTGATGTGGCCGGGCGTCCAGTTGATCTCCTGGTTCAGCTCGACCATCCGGTCCCGGAACTGCGTCACCGCGACGAACCACGACGACACCGCCTTGTAGACCAGCGGGGTGTCGCAACGCCAGCAGTGCGGGTACGAGTGGGTGTAGGTGTCCTGCCTGAGCACCACCCCCCGGTCCTTCAGCTCCCGGATCACCGGCTTGTTGACGTCGAAGACCTGCTCACCCTGGTACGGCGGGACCAGCGCGGTGAACCGGGTGTGGTCGTCGACAGTGACGATGGTGGGGATGCCGGCGGCGTTGCAGACGTTCTGGTCGTCCTCACCGAAGGCCGGGGCCAGGTGCACGATCCCGGTGCCGTCCTCGGTGGTGACGAACTCCGCGCCGAGCACCTGGTAGGCGTTCTCCCCGGCCTGCTCGACGAGGAAGTCGAACAGCGGGGTGTAGCGGCGTCCGACCAGGTCCCGGCCGTACACCGAGCCGACCTGCTCGTAGCCCTCCAGCTCCTTGGCGTACGCGGCCAGCCTCGCCGCCCCCACCAGGTAGCGGTCGCCACTGCGCTCGCTGTCGGGGGAACCCCGGTGTTCGAGCACCGCGTACTCGATGTCGGGCCCGACGGCGAGCGCCAGGTTCGACGGCAGGGTCCACGGCGTGGTGGTCCAGACGCCCAGCTTGACCGGCCCGCGCAGCAGCTCCGGTGCGGACTCGTCGGCGGTCAGCTCGAACCACACCGACAGGGTGGGGTCGTGCCGGTCCCGGTAGACGTCGTCCATCCGGGTCTCGGTGTTCGACAGCGGCGTCTCACAGCGCCAGCAGTACGCCAGCACCCGGAAGCCCTCGTAGATCAGACCCTTGTCGTGCAGGGTCTTGAAGGCCCACATGACGCTTTCCATGTAGTCCAGGTCGAGGGTCTTGTAGTCGTTGGTGAAGTCGACCCAGCGGGCCTGCCGGTTGATGTACCGCTCCCAGTCCTGGGTGAACTCCAGCACCGAGGTACGGCAGGCCTCGTTGAACCGGTCCACGCCCAGGTCGATGATCTCCGCCTTGCTGGTGATGCCGAGCTGCTTCTCGGCCACCACCTCGGCGGGCAGGCCGTGACAGTCCCAGCCGAAACGCCGCTCGACGTGCCGGCCCCGCATGGTCTGGTAGCGCGGCACCACGTCCTTGACGTAGCCGGTGAAGAGGTGACCGTAGTGCGGCAGGCCGTTGGCGAACGGCGGGCCGTCGTAGAAGACGTACTCGTTCTTGCCGTCGGTGCCGGCGGGGCGGGCCTCGATGCTGGCCTCGAAGGTCTTGTCAGCCGTCCAGTGCTCCAGCACGCGGCGCTCGACCGCGGGCAGGTCCGGGCTCGCCGGAACACCGGCGGCGGTCGCGTCGTGCAACGGATAGGCCATCGGGGGTCGCTCTCCTCATGCAGCTCACTCAACGTGGGTCTGCGAGGACGAACCTCCGGGTACGCCTGGAACGGCGCTCCCGGGTGGCCCGCGGTACCACCCCGCTTGGCGGTCAGGATCGACCGCCCGCTCATTGTCGGCTGTGACGGGCCGCACCCGTCCGGTTCTACTGGGCCGGTTGCCCGGCTGTTCTTCCGGAGGCTCACCGGTGATGGCCGGGTCATCGCCTTACGGGGTCCAACGATACTCGACCCGCCGACCGCCCCGCCGCCGAGTGAACGCCCGCGCCGGCACCCTAGGCTGACCGGGTGATCCGGATCGAGTTGGACGAGCCGACGCTGCTCCGGACCCGGATCGCCACCAGCCCGCTCTGGGAGGTGCTGACCAGTCTGTTACTGCTGCACCGCAATCCGGTTGAGGCGCCCTGGCCGTACACCGCCTGGGCGCGGCACGCACGGCGGGTGCTCGACGACGTGCCGGCGACCGCACCGGCCCGGCTGCTGACCATCGGCCTACCCGCACCGGACTTCCTCAGCCCGATCCCCACGTTGGCCGCGCCGACCCTGGCCGACCAGCTCGCCGAGCTGCGCGCGACGCCGGCCGAGGTGATCACCGAGCAGATCCCCCACTACTACCACCCGGACGACCTGCCGGAGTGGCTCCGCCCGTTCGTCACGGACCGGCGGGCCGCCCTGGACCGGCTCGCCGACGGCATCCAGGCGTACTGGGACGCGGCCATAGCGCCGTGGTGGCCGGCGATGCAGGCGGCGCTGGACGAGGAGGTGCTGCATCGGGCCCGGGCGCTCGCCGCGTACGGCCCGGACGCGCTCCTGGAGAACCTGCACGAACGGGTGCGCTGGAACAAGCCGGTGCTGACCCTGGTGAAGCCGTCGGAGCAGCAGTTCACGGCGGTGAACCAGCGACTGCTGCTTCTCCCCTTGATCTTCTCGGAGGGGGCACTCGTCTGCGCCACCGACCATCCGGAGATCATCGCCGTCTCCTACCAGGCGCGCGGGGCGGCAGTGCTCGCCGAGGGTGGGCCGGTCTCGGCGGCCCGGACGACACCGGCCACGGACCGGCTGGCGGTGCTGGTCGGTCGGGGTCGCGCCCAGGTGCTGCGGGCGCTGGCGAGGCCAGCCACCACCGCGGGCCTCGCGGCCACGTTGGGGCTGGCTCCGAGCACCGTGTCGGAGCAGCTCTCCGCGCTGCTGGCCGCCGGCGTGGTACACCGGCGCCGGGTGGGCCGGCGGGTGTTGTACGGGCTGGAACCGGCCGGTCTGGCACTGGTGCAGCTCGTCGGTGACGAGCCGACGAGCGCCTCGGCCTGAGCATTCGGCTCGATCCGAATCCGTTTCCCACCCGTATCCGTCACTTCTAGCCTGCTGATCACGAGCGTCGGAAGGTCCGGGCAGACCGCGGCGTCGACCTGACGGTCGGCAACGGGGAGCTGTTCGGCCTGCCGGGGCCAGACGGCGCTGGCGGGCCCCATCCCCGACCCAACCCACGTTGATCATGGAGTTGTTGCCTCGCTCGACGGCGTGTCGTGGCAACAACTCCATGATCGACCGGGGGTCGGGGACGGCCCGCCGATCCAGGCTTCTTCATTGAGATGAGCGGGATCACAGCCCTGGTTGTCACGACCCGCCCGGCCCGGCCGTCGTAACGGTGTCGGACCTATCAGGAGGTAGTCGTGCAACGGATGAACCCGGCCGAGGTCGCACCGCAGGCGTACAAGGCCGTCTTGGGGTTGGAGAAGTACGTTCAGACGAACGTCGACCGCACAGTGCTGGAGCTGGTGAAACTGCGGGCGTCGATGATCAACGGGTGCGCGTACTGCGTGGACATGCACAGCCGGGACGCGCTCGCCGGCGGCGAGTCGAGCCGCCGGCTGTTCGCGGTAGCCGCCTGGCGGGAGGCTCCCTTCTTCGACGAGCGGGAGCGGGCCGCGCTGGCCCTCACCGACGCGGTCACCCGGCTCGGCGAGCACGGGGTGCCGGACGAGGTGTGGGATGGCGCCGCGAAGGTCTGGTCGGAGAAGGAACTGGCCGACCTCGTCATCGCGATTGCCACAATCAACGTGTGGAATCGGATCGGGGTGACGATGCGGCTGGAGCCTCCAGCCCAGGCGTGACAACCGAGGCGGCAGCGGAGGCGGCCGGTGCGCTCGAGGCGCACCGGCCGATGCTGCTCGGTCTCGCGTACCGCCTGCTCGGCAGCCGGCACGACGCGGAGGACGTGCTCCAGGAGGCGTACCTGCGCTGGCTCGGTGTGGACCGGGCCCGGGTCGAGGAGCCACGCCGGTACCTGTCCAGGGTGGTCACCCGGTTGGCACTGGACCGGCTGCGCGCGCGGCAGGCGGCCCGCGAGACGTACGTCGGGACGTGGCTGCCCGAGCCGGTGCCGACCGCGCCCTCGCCGTTCGGGCCGTTGGACCGGGTGGAGCTACGTGACTCGCTCTCCACCGCGTTGCTGCACGTCCTGGAGCGGCTCACCCCGCCGGAGCGGGCGGTGTACGTCCTGCACACGGCCTTCGACCTGCCGTACGCGGAGATCGCCGAGATCCTGGAGCGGTCCGTCGCCGACTGTCGGCAGCTGTACCACCGGGCGACCGCGCGGGTACGGCAGGAGCAGCGTCGGTTCACCGCCAGCCGCCCGGAGCGGGAGCGGCTGCTGGACGCGTTCCTCGCCGCCGCCCGCGACGGTGACCTGGCGAGGCTCACCGACCTGGTGGCCGCCGACGCCACCGCCTGGAACGACGGCGGCGGTCGGGTGCGGGCCGCCCTCAACCCGGTCAGCGGCGCCGACCGGATCGCCCGGTTCTACGCCGGGGTCTACGGCCCGCGTCACCGAGTGGCGATGGATCCGGTGGAGCTCAACGGGGAACCGGCGATGCTGATCACCCGCGCCGACGGCAGTCGGTACACGCTGACCATCGCCGCGGCCGACGGACGGATCACCGGGATCTACGTGGTCGGCAACCCGGCGAAGGTGCCGGCGGTCGGCTGAACCCGGGCGTCGTCGGCCGACCCCGGGCCGGTGGGCGTCAGCCCAGCTCGGGGAACCAGAGCGCGATCTCGCGCTTGGCGCTGTCAGTCGAGTCGGAGGCGTGCACCAGGTTCTCCCGGTTGGACAGCGACAGGTCACCCCGGATGGTGCCGGCGGCGGCCTTGCGTCCGTCGGTGGCGCCGACCAGCCCGCGGACCACGTCGATGACCTGGTCGCCGGAGAGCACCAGGGCGACCAGCGGGCCGCCGGTCATGAAGTCCTTCAGCGGCGGGTAGAACGCCTTGTCGACGTGCTCGGCGTAGTGCTCGTCGGCGAGCGCGGCATCCATCGTCCGGTGCGCCATCGCGTCGATCCGCAGCCCCTTGCGCTCGAAGCGGGAGAGGACCTCGCCGACCAGGCCGCGGCGGACCGCGTCGGGCTTGATCAGAACGAGGCTGCGCTCATCCGGGCTGTTGCTGGACACGCTGGGTTCCTCCTGTACGCGATGAACGCTTGGGATCGGTACGGTCAGCCTAGCGACCCGGTCCCGGCACCGGCGCGGCGGCCGGTCTTTCCCCCGGTGGCCGATCCGGCCTAGCCTGGTCCTGACCCCGGGAGGTCCACTGTGGCGAATGGCGGGAACCGACCCATCGCGCCGGTACGCAAGCTGATCGGCGCGGTGCTGGGCACCGTTGCCACGTTCGTCGTCCTGTTCGGGCTCGGCATGACGAGTTGGGCCATCGTGGCTCTGGGGGTCGCCCTGCTGGTGCTGGCGATCGCGCTGGCGACCGTACGCGGCGGCGGTCGCACGTGGGTCGTCGGCGTCGGGCACGTGCACAGCGCCTCCGAACCACCCACCCAGTACGCGTTCGGCCGCTGCGAACTGCAACTGGTGATCGACGCCCCTGGTCTACCGCCGCGGTCCAAGAAGATCATTGAGCCGAGGGTGCCGGTCTCCAAGTGGCCGTCGCTGGGCCAGACCCTGCCGATCCGGGTCGCGTTGGACGACCAGCGGCACGTCAAGGTCCTCTGGGACGAGGTGCTCACCCATGCCGAGACCGCCGCTGCCGTCGCCGATCTTCCGCCGGAGTTCGCCGACGCGGAGCCGGTGGACGAGCTGTTGATCCAGCAGGACGCGCCGCCGTGGGCCGACCGCGCACCCGACGACGACTTCCGCGACCCGGTCGGTGACCCGTTCCGGGACCCGGCCGGTGACCCGTTCCGCGACCCGCTCGGTGACCCGCTGCGCACCGACCCTTCGCGCGACGACCTCCGGCGCGACGAGCCGGGCGTCGTGCCCGAGGAACGCGAGCCCGTGGTGATGCACCAGAGCCCGGGTGGCCCGGTGGTGTTGGAGGGCGTGGTCGTCGAGCCGCAGGCCGGCGGGCTGCCCCGACGGGCAACCACTCCGGCGCCGCGCCCGCCCGCCGAAGAGCGCTTCGACGAGCCCGCCGCCGACCGGTTCGACGCTTCGCAGGCGAGCGGCGCGAGCGCCCCGCCCGCCGAGGACCCCGTCGACCCGCCCAGCGCGCAGCGCTTCGACCCGCCGCCCGCGCAGCGCTCCGGCCCGGGCACTCCCGACCCGCTGGACCCACTCGATCTTCCGCTGGACGATCCCTCACCGGCTGGGGCCGCACGCACGACAGTGACCGACGAGGAACTGGACCAGGCGATCTTCGGGTTCGACGCCGGCTCGGGCGCGGACCCGGCGGCACCGATCAGCGGTGTGGGCCTCACCCTGCTGGTCACCGACCTTCAGCGGTCGCTCAACTTCTACCGCGACGTGCTCGGCTTCAGCGAGGTCGACCAGGGTGCCCACAACGCCGTCCTGGCGTCCGGGGCGACCCGGATCGTCCTGCGCGAGGTGACCGGGGCGGCGCCCATCAGCCGCCGACTCGTGCACGTCAACCTTGAGGTGAGCGACATCGAGGCGGCGTACGAGCGGTTGCGCGAGTCGGGCGTCCGCTTCACGTACGCGCCCCGGGTGGTCAACCGGGGCACCAAGCTGGAGGGGTGGGCGGCGGCCTTCCGCGACCCGGATGGCCACGGCGTCGCGCTCACCCAGTGGCGCGAACGCGCTGACGCCTGACCCGGCCCGCCTTCGGACAGCGCCGGCCGGGTCCGCCGTCAGCCGAGAATGACGCGGCGGACGTGCAACGCGTACGCCCAGACCAGGGCGAAGATGATGCCCAGCCCGAGCAGTGACCAGTGCAGCAGACCGCCCAGCAGCAGCAGCCCCTGGAGCACGGTGCCGGCGTTCCAGGCCCACTGCCGACGCATCATGCCGGCGAGCACCACGGCGGCCACCGCCAGTGCCACCACCGCACCGATCGCGGCACCGCCGAGGTCACCACCGACCACCCGGATCGGCTGGATCGCCAGCAACAGCACCAGCGCCTCCAGGGTGAGCGTGCCAGCACCGAGACCGCGTACCGCCCGCTCCGGGTTGCGCAACCCGGAGCGTCGCGGCTGCCCGGCCGTGGGTTCCTCCCCCACCGGCTGCCCGACCGGCGGGCCGGTCGGGTCCTCGGTGGGGTGCGGGTTCCGCTCCGGGCTGGTCATCGCTTCAGCAGCCGGCGCGCGTCGGCGACCGTCACCACGGACCCGGTGACCAGCACCCCGACCCCGCTCAGCTCACCGGGGACGTCCTCCTCGGCCAACGCCACCGCCAACTCGATGGCGTCCGGCATCTCCTCGGCCGAGTCGACCCGCTCATCGCCGAAGATCTCCTCGGCCAGCGCCGCGAGTTCCTCCACCGGCATCGCCCGTGGCGAGCTGTTGCGGGTGACCACCACCTGGTCGACCACCGGCTCCAACAGCTCCAACAGCGCTTCGGCGTCCTTGTCGGCCAGTACGCCGATGACGGCCACCAGCTTGCTGAACGCGAACTCCTCCTGGAGCGCGGTGACGGTGGCCTTCATGCCGTGCGGGTTGTGCGCACCGTCCAGCAGGATGGTCGGGGCGTTACGGACCCGCTCCAACCGACCCGGGGAGCTGGTTGAGGCGAAGCCCTCGCGGACCGCCTCGATGTCCAGCTGACGTCGGGCCCCCGCGCCCAGGAACGCCTCCACGGCGGCAAGCGCCATGGCCGCGTTCTGCGCCTGGTGGGCACCGTGCAGCGGAATGAACACGTCGTCGTAGACGCCACCCAGCCCCTGGAGGGTGAGCACCTGACCGCCGACCGCGACCGCCCGACCCAGCACGCCGAACTCACCGCCCTCCCGGGCGATGGTGGCCCCGACCTCGGCGCAGCGGTCGAGGAGGGGACCGGCCGCCTCCTCCTCCTGGGCCGCCGAGATCACGGTGGCCCCCGGGTGGATGATGCCGGCCTTCGCCAGCGCGATGTCCTGGATCGTGTCACCGAGCCACTCGGTGTGGTCCAGCCCGATCGGGGTGATCACACAGACCCCGGCCTGGAGGACGTTCGTGGCGTCCTCCGCCCCGCCGAGGCCAACCTCGACCACCGCGATGTCGACCGGCGCGTCGGCGAAGGTCGCGAACGCCAGCGCGGTGGTCATGTCGAAGTACGTCAGCGGCTCGTCCGACCGCGCGTCGACCAGCTCAGCCAGCGGTTTGATCTCCCGGTACACCGAGGCGAACCGCTCCTCGCTGACCGGCTCCCCGTCCAGGCTGATCCGCTCCCGGACGGTCTCCAGGTGCGGGCTGGTGTACCGCCCGGTGTGCAGGCCGTGCGCCCGCAACAGCGAGTCGATCATCCGCGCGGTTGAGGTCTTGCCGTTGGTGCCGGTCAGGTGGATCGCCGGGTACGCCCGCTGCGGGCTGCCGAGCAGGTCGAGCAGCGACTCGATCCGGTCCAGCTCGAAGACCATGCGGGTGAAGCCACGGGCGTTCAGCTCGGCCTCGACGGCGGCGAATTCGGTACGGTCGGTCACGAGGGCAGTGTCTCCAGAGCAGCGTCGATCCGGACCAGGTCGGCCTCGGCGGTGGCGAGCCGGCCGCGAATCTTCGCGACCACCGGCTCGGGGGCCTTGCCGATGAAGGCAGGGTTGTCGAGCTTCGCCCGGGCCTGCGCGACCTCCTTCTCGGCTGCCGCGCGGTCCTTCGTCAGCCGGGCCCGCTCGGCCGCCACGTCGATCGACCCCCGGGTGTCCAACGCGACACCGACCGCGCCGGGCATGGCCAACGTGGCGCTGGCCTGGAAGTCGTCACCGGCCGGATCCAACCGGACCAGCGAGCGGATCAGCGGCTCGTGGGCAGCGATACCCGCGCCGGACAGCCCGTCCAGTCGGGCAGCCACCCGCTGCGTGGGCCGCAGCCCCTGGTCGGAACGGAACCGGCGGATCTCGGTGACCACCCGCTGAACGCCGACCAGCTCGGCCTCGGCGGCGTCGTCGACCAGCGACCGGTCGGCCACCGGCCAGGCGGCCGCCTGCACCGTCTCGCCGCCGGTCAACGCGAGCCACAGCTCCTCGGTGACGAACGGGATGACCGGGTGCAGCAGCCGCAGCAGCTGGTCGAGCACGTGCCCGAGCACCCGACGGCTGGCCTCCGCGCGCTCACCGCCCTCGGCGAGCACCGGCTTGCTCAGCTCGACATACCAGTCGCAGACGTCGTCCCAGGCGAAGTGGTAGAGCAGGTCGCACACCTTGGCGAACTCGTACGCCTCGAACTGCTCGTCGACCTCGGCGGTGACGTGCGCCAACCGGGACAGGATCCACCGGTCGACGGTGGAGAGCTGCTCGGTGGGGGGCAGGTCACCAGTGGTGTGCGCGCCGTTCATCAGGGCGAACCGGGTGGCGTTCCAGAGCTTGTTGCAGAAGTTGCGGGAGCCCTGGCACCACTCCTCGCTGACCGGGACGTCCTGGCCGGGGTTCGCGCCCCGCGCCAGGGTGAACCGGGTGGCGTCGGCGCCGTACCGGTCGATCCAGTCCAATGGGTCGACCACGTTGCCGAACGACTTCGACATCTTCTTGCCGAATTGGTCGCGCACCATGCCGTGCAGCGCGACCACGTCGAAGGGCGGGCGGCCGTCCATCGCGTAAAGGCCGAACATCATCATCCGGGCGACCCAGAAGAACAGGATGTCGTACCCGGTCACCAGCACGCTGGTCGGGTAGAACTTCGCCAGGTCCGGGGTCTGCTCGGGCCAGCCCAGGGTGGAGAACGGCCACAGGCCGCTGGAGAACCAGGTGTCCAGGACGTCCTCGTCCTGGTGCCAGCCCTCGCCGGCTGGCGGCGCCTCGTCGGGGCCGACGCAGACGATCTCACCCGCCGGGCCGTACCAGACCGGGATGCGGTGCCCCCACCACAGCTGCCGGGAGATGCACCAGTCGTGCATGTTGTCGACCCAGGCGAAGTAGCGCTTGGCCAGCTCGGCCGGCTCGATGCGGACCCGGCCGTCACGCACCGCGTCACCCGCGGCCTGGGCCAGCGGGGCGGTGTTGACGAACCACTGCAGCGACAGCCGCGGCTCGACGGTGGTCTTGCACCGTGAGCAGTGCCCGACCGCGTGCACGTACGGACGCTTCTCGGCGACGATCCGGCCCTGCTCCCGCAGCGCTGCCACAATCGCCGGCCGCGCCTCGAACCGGTCCAACCCCTCGAACGGGCCGGGCACGGTGATCACGCCGCGCTCGTCCATCACTGTCAGCGCGGGCAGGTCGTGCCGCTGGCCGATCTCGAAGTCGTTCGGGTCGTGGGCCGGCGTCACCTTCACCATGCCGGTGCCGAAGGACGGGTCGACGTGCGCGTCGGCGACGATCGGGATCCGGCGACCGGTCAACGGCAGCTCGACCTCGGTGCCGATCAGGTGCTGGTAGCGCTCGTCGTCGGGGTGCACCGCCACGGCGGTGTCGCCGAGCATCGTCTCGGCCCGGGTGGTGGCCACCACGACCTCGTCGCTGTAGCGGATCGAGATCAGCTCGCCGTCGTCGTCGGTGTGCTCGACCTCGATGTCGGAGAGCGCCGTGAGGCAGCGCGGACACCAGTTGATGATCCGGTTGGCCCGGTAGATCAGACCGTCGTCGAAGAGCTTCTTAAAGATCGTCTGGACGGCGCGCGTCAGCCCCTCGTCCATGGTGAAGCGCTCGCGGTCCCAGTCGACGGAGTCGCCGAGGCGACGCATCTGGCCGAGAATGGCGCCACCGGACTCGGCCTTCCACTGCCAGACCCGCTCGACGAACTTCTCCCGGCCGAGATCGTGCCGGGACAACCCCTCGGCGGCGAGCTGACGCTCGACCAGGTTCTGGGTGGCGATGCCGGCGTGGTCCATGCCCGGCAGCCACAGCGCCTCGAAGCCCTGCATCCGCTTACGCCGGGTCAACGCGTCCATCAGCGTGTGCTCGAACGCGTGGCCCATGTGCAGCGAGCCGGTGACGTTCGGCGGCGGGATGACGATGGTGAATGGGGGCTTGTCGCTGTCGGCGGAGGCCCGGAAGTGCCCGCCGGCTACCCACTGCTCGTACCGTCGCTGCTCTACCTCGCCGGGCTGGTACTGGCCGGCAAGGGTCGGGGCGTCGGGGCGTTGGGCATCCAGTCTCTCGGTCACCGGACAAGTCTACGGAGGGCTTCCGCAGACCTGACGTGCGCCACCTGCCGTTCGCGTACGGTGTCGGCTATGTCCGACGCACATCTCACCGAGCGGTCGCGCGACGGCGGCCGCGAGCCGGTCGAGCTCACCGAAGAGCCGATCCAGCTGAGCACCCGGGACTCCGGAGGCGACCCCGACGAGCGACCCAGCAGCTGGTCACGCCGACGCAAGATCGGTTGGACGGTCGCGCTGGTGGTCGGTCTCGCCAGTGCCGGCGTTCTTGGTGTCGGTGGGTGGCGGGTGGCGCAGCAGAAGGACACCCAACTGGCCTCACCCGATCGGGTGGCGGGTCTGACTCGCGACGACAGCGAGCGGGCGAAGAGCACGGCCGACTATCTACGCAGCGGCCTGGCGGCGAACATCGAACTGGACCGCAGTTTCGGCACCGTCTACCGCGACCCGGCCGACGACAAGCGCTCAGTGCTCATCTTCGGTGGCACCACCCTGCTCTGGCAGCCGGAACGGGACCTGGACAGCCTCTTCCGCCTGATGTCGGACGAGACCGGTGCGGTGAACGGTCTGCGGGAGCTGCCCGCGGGTGACTTCGGCGGGGTACTGAAGTGTGGCAGCACCAGCGGCGAGGGCGGGGACTTCGCGGTGTGCGGCTGGGCCGACCACGGCAGCGTGGTCATGGCGATGTTCCCGGGCCGGTCGGTCAGCGACGCCGGCGGCTTGCTGCGCAACCTCCGCGCCGGCATGCAGACGCGAGACTGACCGAGTACGCGGGCTGCCGCGCCGGCCCCAAGATCGTGCAACATCCTGGATGTAGTGGTCTCCACACACCACGAAACGACTACAACCAGGATCGAGCGTGACCTTGACGGGTCTCCGGGTTCA
>NZ_JBEZEX010000038.1:0-54552 GCF_040649115.1 Micromonospora sp. NPDC049049
GCCGCGCGGCGCGACCCCGCCGCCGGACGACCCGGAGAGCGGGTCGTCGAAGTTCGGCGCGTACCGGACCGAGCTGGACGACCTGCGGCAGCGACCGCCGTGCCGCGTGCGGAGGATAGGCTCGCGGCATGACGGTGGCGGTACGGGTGATCCCCTGTCTCGACGTGGACGCCGGGCGGGTGGTCAAGGGGGTCAACTTCCTCGACCTGCGTGACGCCGGCGACCCGGTGGAGCTGGCCGCCGCGTACGACCGTGCCGGCGCGGACGAGTTGACCTTCCTCGACGTCACGGCGTCCTCCAGCGACCGGGGCACCATGCTCGACGTGGTGCGCCGCACCGCCGAGTCGGTGTTCATCCCGCTGACCGTCGGCGGCGGCGTCCGGCAGGTCGCCGACGTGGACACGCTGCTGCGCGCCGGTGCGGACAAGGTCGGCGTGAACACCGCCGCCATCGCCCGTCCGGAGCTGCTCGCCGAGATCGCCGACCGGTTCGGCAGGCAGGTGCTCGTGCTCTCCCTCGACGTGCGGCGGTCGCCGAACGGCGGCACGCCCAGCGGCTTCGAGGTCACCACCCACGGGGGTCGGCGTGGCACCGGCATCGACGCCGTGTGGTGGGCGCACCGGGGCGCCGAGTTGGGCGCGGGGGAGATCCTGCTCAACTCGATGGACGCCGACGGCACCAAGGCGGGCTTCGACCTGGAACTGATCGCCGCGGTGCGCGCGGTGGTGGACGTGCCGGTGGTGGCCAGCGGGGGCGCCGGTGAGGTGGCCCACTTTCCGCCGGCGATCGGCGCCGGCGCGGACGCGGTGCTCGCCGCCAGCGTCTTCCACTTCGGAGAGCTGACCGTCGCCGAGGTCAAGGACGCGCTGCGCCTCGGCGGCCACCCGGTGCGCTGAGCAGCTCAGCGCTCGCCGGAGTGCCCCTCCGGTGACCGACGCGGGGTGGGAATCGAACGGACCGCGTACTCCTGGACGGCGGCCGCGTGGTCGGCCTCGTCCAGGATCCAGTCCGCGCTGCCGGGCGCGTGCCGGCGGGTCAACACACCCTGCACGGTGTCCACTGTGGTCGCTACACCCGCACGGGGGCGGGTACGCCACAGCTGCTCACCCTCGGCGGTGATCCGGAACCAGCCGTCGGCGACGCTGACCAGCCCGGCGCCGACCAGCCGCTGGACCGCGGCCTCCACCTCGTGTCGCTGCGGAATCGCATGGTTGAGGTGGTCGGCTGTGGAGAGCACGTCGGTCAGGCGGACGCCCTCCGGCCGCCGGCTTGTCGCCGACCGACGGTGCCGTCCGGCGCCGCTCGCGATGACGAGCGACACGAAGATCCAGGCGTCGTTCCAGCGCCAACCGTTCTCCCCCATGCACAGATGATGACGGCGCGCGTCGCGGAAGGGAACACCCACCCGCGAACCGGTGCGCGGTACCACCCCCACGTACCGGTTTGCGGACGGTCGGTGAGGGTTCAGCCGGCCGGGGCGGCCGGCGCGGAGTCGCCCGGCGGGGGCGCGACAGTGACCGGTGCGGCGGCCTCCGGCACGGCGAACAGCGGGATGAAGAACTGGGCCAACGGACCGATGGCCAGTGCGTACGCGACGGTCCCCAGACCGACGGTGCCGCCGAGCAGCCAGCCCAGCGCCAGCACTGTGACCTCGATGACGGTACGCACCAGTCGGATCGACAGGCCGGGTCGGCGGGCCACGTACCCGGTCATCAGACCGTCGCGGGGGCCGGGGCCCAACCGGGCGCCGAGGTAGAGAGCGGTGGCGGCGCCGTTGGCGACGATCCCGCTGACCAGCATCGCGATCCGGACGCCGAGCGGCCCGCCCGCGGGCAGCAGGACCAGTGTGGCGTCCACGACCAGGCCGATCACCACGACGTTGCTGACCGTGCCGAGGCCGGGGCGCTGCCGCAGCGGGATCCAGAGCAGCAGGACCAGCGCACCGACGGCGATGGTGACAGTGCCGAAGGAGAGCCCGGTCCGCTTGGAGAGCCCCTGGTGGAACACGTCCCACGGGTCGAGGCCCAGGCCGGAGCGGATCATCAGGGCCATGCTGACGCCGTAGACAATGAGCCCGAGGTAGAGCTGAACCAACCGTCGAACCGGCCGGTGCCGCAGATTGCCAAGCAGTGCCATGCGTGCCACCCTAGGTGCCAATCCTCGTCGAGGAAGATGCCAATATTCGAGGAGTGGCTATGAGCGGGCAGGTTCGCGGTGTCCAATTGGCCCGTCTGCTCGGGCAGTGGCATGCCCTGCCGGGCCGCCGCCGCAGCCCCGACTACGCCGCGCTGGCCGGCTCGGTGCGCGGGCTCCTCGCCGACGGCCGGCTGCCGCTGGGCGTCCGCCTCCCGGCCGAACGGGAGCTGGCCGAGGCGCTGCGGATCAGCCGGACCACGGTGACCGCCGCCTACCGGCAGCTACGCGAGACCGGGCACCTGGCCAGCCGGCGGGGCGCCGGCAGTTGGACGATGCTGCCCGGCAACCACCGGGTGGCCAGCACCGGCCTGTGGACCCCGCTGGACGACCGGGAGATGCTCGACCTCGGCGTCGCCGCGCTGGCCGCACCGCCGCAACTGCTCTCGGCCGCGCGGGCCGCCGCCGAGGACCTGCCCCGCTACCTGAGCGGGGCCGGTTACCACCCGACCGGTGTCATCGAGCTGCGCGAGGCGGTGGCCGACGCGTACACCGCCCGGGGTCTGCCCACCTCGCCCGACCAGATCATGGTCACCAGCGGCACCCAGCACGCACTGGATCTGGTGCTGCGGCTCGCCCTGACCCCGGGCGGCACCGTGCTGGTCGAGTCCCCGACCTACCCCAACGCCCTCGCCGCTCTGGCCGGCCGTCGGGCCCGGATCAGCACCCACGGGCTGGCCGCCGACGCCGGCTGGGAGCCCGACCTGCTGCTGGGCACTCTCCGACAGACCCGGCCCAAGCTCGCCTACCTGATTCCCGAGTTCCAGAACCCGACGGGTCACCTGATGCCCGCCTCGCTGCGCGAGCGCGTGGTGGCCGCCGCGCACGCGGTCGGCACCGATCTGATCATCGACGAGTCCTTCGTGGACCTGTCGATGGACGGCACCGAGGTGCCACCCCCGGTCGCCACCTACGACCGGCACAGCCGGGTGATCAGCATCGGCGGGATGAGCAAGCCCTACTGGGGTGGCCTGCGGATCGGCTGGGTGCGCGCGTCCGCGCCGCAGGTGCAGCGGCTGGCCGCCGTGCGGGTCGGGGTCGACATGGCCAGCCCGGTGTTGGACCAGCTGGTCGCGGTGCACCTGCTCGCCCACGCCGAGGCCATCGTCGCCGACCGCCGCGTCCAGTTGGCCGTCCAGCGGGACGCCCTGCTCGGCGCGCTGGCGCACCAACTGCCGGAGTGGCGGGTCACCGTGCCGCGCGGTGGCGTGACGCTGTGGGCCGAGTTGGACGGCCCGGTATCGAGCGCGCTGGCCCGGGCCGCGGAGGAGGTCGGCGTACGGCTGGCCCCTGGCCCCCGGTTCGGGCTGGACGGCACCCTGGAGCGCTTCCTGCGGCTGCCCTTCACCCTGCCCGCCGCGGACCTCGTGGAGGCCGTCGGGCGTCTCGCGGCGATCCGCTACGACCTGGACCGGGCCGGCCGCCAGCGGTGGCGCGAGCCGTCTGTCATCGCCTGAGCCAGCGCCGAACCACCAGCGGCATCCGCTGGCGCCATTATGCCGGGAATGCGCCATCCGCCCCAGCTCGGCTGCCAGACTCCCCTGGTGGGCCAGGACAGCGGGACACGCGGGGTCCGCCGCAGTGCGCCGGGCTCGCGGGCGACCCCGCTGGAACTCTTCTACGACCTGGTCTTCGTCTTCGCGTTCCTGCACGTCACCACGGCCACCGCCGGTAATCCGACCGCCCGTGGCCTGGTCCAGTGCCTGGTGCTGCTGGCCCTGCTCTGGTGGTGCTGGTCGGCGTTCGCACTGCTGGGCAACCTGATCCGTACCGACCAGGGGATCGTCCCGGCGGTCGGCTTCGTCACCATCGCCGCCGCCTTCGTGCTGGCGCTGAGTCTGCCGAAGGCGTTCACCGACCGTCCCGGTGGGCTGTTCGGTCCGCTGGTCTTCGCGACCTGCTACTTCCTCGTCCGGGTGAGCGAGAGTGTGATCTTCCTGTGGATCGGCCGCCGGAACCGCGACGTGCGTCGACGCTGGCAGCTGCTCGCCCTGCCGGCGATCGTGGCCACGGCCCTCATCGTGGTCGCCGGGCTGCTGCCGCAGCGGCTCTTCGACGGAACAGCCGAGTCGGTGGCCCGCCTGCTGTGCTGGCTCGCGGCCCTCGGCGTGGAGTACGGGGCCGGCCTCGCGCTGCGGGGCACCGGGTGGACAGTGCTCTCCGCCGGGCACTGGGCGGAGCGGCACGGTCAGATCGTCCTGATCGCCCTCGGCGAGGCCATCATCGCACTCGGGTTCAGTCCCAGCGAAACCACTGGTCTACCGCTGACCTGGCCGGTGCTGATCGCCGCGGTGCTCGGCATCGCGGTGGCCGCCGCGATGTGGTGGGCGTACTTCGACACCCTGGCGCTCGGCATGGAACAGACCCTGCACCGCACCCGCGACCCGGACGCGCGCGCCATCCTGGCCCGGAACGCCTACAGCTACCTGCACCTGCCGGTCATCGCCGGCGTCATCCTGTTCGCGCTCGGGCTCAAGGGGCTGATCCACGAAGGCGCCGATCCCACCACACCGAGCTGGGGCGTTCCGCTGCCGAGCTTCGACCTGCTGGCGCTCTACGGTGGGGTCGCGCTCTACCTGCTCGCGCTCATCGTGCTCGGCCGGCGGATGCTCGGCGCCCCCCGCTGGCCCACGATCGGCGGGATCCTGCTGCTGATTGCGCTGGTGCCGGCTGCCGGGTCGCTACCCGAGCTGATCGCCTTGGCCATGTTGGCCCTCGCCGCGGCGGTGGCGGTGGCGGCGCAGACGGTTGTCGACTCCCGGCGCCGGGCCGGGGTCCGGCAGATGGCGTTCGAGGAGCAGCTCGCCGCGGAGGAGGAGCACACGAGGTGGCGGGGTCACCACCTGTGAGGGTCCCGTGCCGGCTTCCTCGCCGGCACGGGACCCTCGGTCGGCTCAGAGTTCGGCGAGGGTGCCGGCGTACATCTTGTCGATCTCGGTGGCGAAGTTGCTCTCCACCCCACGCCGCTTGATCTTCAACGACGGGGTGATCTCGCCGTCCTCGATCGTCAGGTCGCGCGGGAGAATGGCCACCTTCTTGATGGTCTCCCAGCGGTTGAGCTTGGAGTTGAGCTGGGCGACGTACTCCTCGACCATCGTCTGGGCCTCAGCCGACGCGACGATCTCGGTGTAGCTGCGCCCCTCCAGCGGGCCGCCGGCGACCCAGCCCCGGATGGCGTCCGGGTCCAGGGTGACGAGCATCGTGCAGAAGTTGCGGGCCTGACCCACAACGACTGCCTGCGAGGTGTACGGGCAGATGGCCTTGAACATGCCCTCGATGTGCGACGGGGCGATGTACTTGCCGCCCGAGGTCTTGACCAGGTCCTTCTTGCGGTCGGTGATGCGGAGGTAGCCCTGCTCGTCCAGGGTGCCGATGTCACCGGTACGGAAGAAGCCGTCCTCGGTGAACGAGGCGGCGGTCTCCTCCGGCAGGTTGTGGTAGCCGCGCATCACCGGCCGACCCCGCACCAGGATCTCCCCGTCGGTGTCGATCTTGCACTCCAGGTCGCCCATGGCCCGGCCCACGGTGCCGATCCGCAGCCCGGCCGGCGGGTTGACGAAGTTGCCCGCGCTGGTCTCGGTCAGGCCGTAGCCCTCGGAGATCGGCAGGTTCGCGGCGGCGAAGAAGGTGGCGATCTCCGGGCTGAGCGGCGCGGCACCGGACACCAGCACCCGCATCCGGCCGCCCAGACGGGCCTGGAGCTTGCTGAACACCAGCTTCTCGGCCAGCCCGTAGCGCACCTTCAACCCGGCCGGCACCGGCTTGCCGGCCTGCTCCAGGGCGATCTTCTCCTTGCCGACGCCGACGGCCCAGCCGAAGATCTTCGCCTTCGCGCCGCCGGCGCCCTGCGCGGTGGTCACTGCCTTGTTGTAGACCTTCTCGAACACCCGGGGAGCGCCGCACATCAGCGTCGGGCGGATGACCGAGAGAAGCTCGACCAGCTTGTCCACCCGCCCGTCGACGTAGGTGGGCAGGCCGACGTGGATGGCGCCGCAGAGCAGGGTCTTGCCGAACGAGTGGGCCAGCGGCAGCCACAGGTACTGCAGGTCGTCGTCGCGCAGCAGCCCGACCTCCGCCTGCGCCACCGCCTCCCAGCACCAGCCGCCGTGCAGCAGCTCGACGCCCTTGGGCTGGCCGGTGGTGCCGGAGGTGTAGATCAAGGTGGCCAGGTGGTCCGGGCCGATGCCGGCCACCAGCATGTCGATCAGCTCCGGCTCGGCGGCCAGCGCCTGGGTGCCGCGCTCCTCCAGGTCGGCGAGCGTCAACTGCGCGACAGCGGCGTCCGGGTCGGCGGCGCCGTCGAGAAGCACCACGTGGGTGAGCGCGGGCAGGGTCGCCCCGGCGATCTTCGCCGCCTGGGCCGGGTTCTCCGCGAACAGCACCTTCGACCCGGAGTCGGCGATGATGTACGTCGCGTCGGCCGGCTCGGTGGTCGGGTAGACGGTGGTGGTCGCGCCGCCGGCACACATGATGCCGAGGTCGGCGATCACCCACTCCAGCCGGGTGTTGGCGAGGATCGCGACCGGGTCCTCCTGGCCGACGCCCAGGCCGTGCAGGCCGGCGGCGACCGCCTTGGCGCGCTGACCGACCTGAGCCCAGGTCAGCCAGGCAGGCCCCGAGTCGTCGGGGTTCGGGGACGCGAACGCGTGCCGGTCGGGGGTGGCCGCCACACGCTTGAGGAACATGTCCGGGATGGAGCGGTACGGTACATCGAGAGCCATCGCTGTAGCCGCCTTCGGGGGTGGTGGCGTGACGGTCGTCACGTCATGATGGTTACCGAACAGTATTGCCTGTCACCGTGCATCGGCTAGCCCTGGTGATCGTCCGGCCGGCCCATCTCACCAACCGGTACGGCCGATCAGGCGTACCGGGCAGCCACCACTGACCAGTCGTAGGTGGCCCGGACCCAGTTGCGCCGAGCGGCCAGGGCGTCGCGGATCCCGTCGTCGTCGGTGGTCCGCAGCGCCTCCTCCGCGTCCAGGTACGTCGCCAAGCCCTGGTTGAACCGGTGTGCCGCACTCCGGAGCGCCGTCATCTCGTCCGCGTCGCTGCCCTGGGCGAGCACCGTGACGAGGTTGTGCGCGTCCGGGCCGGCCTGGCTCTCCTTGCCGTAGGAGAAGAGGTCGTTGCACCAGCAGACCAGGTCCACCGCCAGCAGGTCCAGGGCAACCAGCCCCGGGTTGGCGCGCTGGGTCGGCCCGGTGGGCCGCGTCGACGCCAGGTCGGTCAGGGTGAGGCAGGGATGCACGCCCCCGATGTGCCGGCGTAGCTGCACGTACTCCGCCACCTCGGGTACCCGCCCACGCTCCCGGTTGCCCGCCTCCCAGAGCAGCGCCAACAGGTACTCGCGCATCTGGCTGACGAACCGCAGCAGCAGCCCGGCGTGATCGTACAGTCGGGTCCGGCGGCAGAGGTCGTGCAGCGCGTCACCCAGTGGCCCGACGGCGGGCGGTGCGACGTACGGGTCACCACACCGGTCCAGCACGTCGAGCAGTGTGCTGATCGCCGGCCCCAGCCGGACCGGGTCGGCACCGAGGCCGTCCTCGTCGCAGGCGTCGTCCATGACGAAGAGCCAGCTGATCAGGTCAGTGAGCAGCCGCAGGCCCTCCACCGAGCCGTCCAGGCAGGCGCGGCCGGCCAGTCCGGCGGCGTCGGCCCGTTCCAGGCGGTGCGCCCGTTGGCTGGAATCGACCAGCCCGAACGTGCGCGCCCAGTCGATGCTCTCGCCCGCTACCTGGTCGGTGGCCCCGTGGCGTCCCGTGGGAAACGGGGGCTCCCGTAGCGCCGAGATCGCGAAGTCCCGCACAGTGAGCCCCCACTCCGTGCCGCCCGGCGCGGAGCGGCGCGGTGAAGCGTACGGGAGGAAGTATCTGCATGTTTCGCTGGGTGTGGGAAACTCCACACTCGCTTGGTGACCGTTTACGTACAGGCAGTCACATTCCCAGGTCGGCGGACCGCAGTCGCCGAGCCGCCTCCGCCGAGCCGTTCAGCTGGACCCGGGCCACCCGTTGTCGGCCGGAGAAGAACAGCACCAGCTCGGCCGGGGCCCCGACCAGGCGCAGTGGCTCCCCACCGCGACCGAGGGAGACCTCCCCGTGGCCGGGCGCCTGCACGTAGAGGTCCGCGGGAAAACGCCGCAGTGCCAGCCGGGCCATCGGGGCCGCGCGTTTCCAGAGAGCGCCCTGTAGGCCGGTGGACAGATCGCGCGGCTGCCACCCGGAGCCGGCCCGCCGCACGTCCTCGTGATGGATGAAGAACTCCATCGTGTTGGCCACCTCGTCGGTCAGCGGATTGCTGACCGGGCTCCACAGCGGCGGTCGGCGCACCTGTGCCACCAACTCGGGGTAGGGCCGTGCGGCGAGTCGTCGACGGACCCGCTCGGAATAGCCGCGCAGCGGCGGCAGCACGATGCCACCCGCCGCGTCCGGACGGCGCTCCCGCAGCACCAGATGCGCGGCGAGGTCGCGGGTCGCCCAGCCCTCGTTGACAGTAGGGGCGTCCGGCCCGAGGGCCAGTAGAAGATCGGCCAGCGCCTCGCGCTCGGCTCGGGCGTACCGCGGCATGGCCCGATCGTAGGCCCGGTGGACCGTCGGCGCGCGGCGGCGGACGCCGGTCGGCACCTGCGGCACGCCGCCGTCCGGTACGTGATGGTCGACATATGCAGTCAGGGTCGGCGGCACTGGCCCCAAGCGGTAAGGATGAGGGAGATAATTGCGGCTTACGGCGGGGGAGAGCGTGGCGAGCAAGACAAGTCGGGACGTTCTCAGTCGAGGGCTGGGCGTCCTGCGGCAGGCGATCCGTGAGCAGCCGCGGATCTTTTCGGTGGCGGTCGTCGGCAGCGTGCTCTTCGGCGGGATGATCATTGTCAGCGCCCGGGTCGTCGGGTCGGTCATCGGTGAGGTGGCGCTTCCGGCCATCGAACGCGGCGAGGTGGGCGCCGGCGCCCTGGCGCTGGCCGCGGCCGCGTTGTTCGGGATCAGCGTGCTGCGGGTGGCGGGCATCGTCGGCCGCCGGCTCGGCGCCGGCTACATGCAGTACCGCCTCCAGGCCTCCTACCGCCGCAGGGTGACCCGTCGGTACCTGGAGCTGCCGCTGTCCTGGCACCACCGCAACTCCACCGGCACCCTGCTGTCCAACGCCAACTCCGACGTGGAGGCGGCCTGGTACCCGATCGCGCCGCTGCCGTTCGCCGTCGGCACGTTGGTGATGCTGGTCGGCGCGATCGTGTCGCTCTTCGCCACCGACTGGGCGCTCGCCCTGGTCGGGCTCGCGGTCTTCCCCGCCCTGTTCGCGCTCAACGTCGTCTACTCCCGGCGGATGGCCCCCCGGCAGGCCCGGGCACAGCGCCTGCGCGCCGAGGTCAGTGGCATCGCCCACGAGAGCTTCGACGGTGCCCTGGTGGTCAAGACGATGGGCCGCGAGGCCCAGGAGACCGCCCGGTTCGCGGGCCGCGCCGGCGAGCTGCGTGACTCGCTGATCGCGGTCGGCCGGCTGCGCGGCATCTTCGACCCGCTGCTGGAGACGCTGCCCAGCCTCGGCACCCTGGCCGTACTGGTGGTCGGGGCGTTCCGGTTGCGCCAGGGCGCGATCAGCGTGACCGAGCTGGTCAGCGTGGCCTTCCTCTTCACCGTGCTGGCCTTCCCGGTGCGGGCCATCGGTTGGGTGCTGGCCGAGCTGCCGCGCAGCGTCGCCGGCTGGGACCGGGTGCGCCGGGTGCTCGACGCGACCGGCGAGATGCCGTACGGGCAGCGGGTGCTCGACCCGGACGGCGCCGGCCCGGCCACCCTCACCTTCACCGACGTGCACTACTCCTACCCGCCGGCCGAAGCGCACCCGCCCGGAGCGCAGGTCCTCGGCGAAGTCGGCTTCACGGTGCCGTCCGGTCGGACGGTGGCCCTGGTGGGGCCCACCGGCGCCGGCAAGTCCACCATCGCATCGCTGGCGGTGCGTCTCGTCGACCCGGACTCCGGCACCGTCAGCCTGGACGGCGTGGACGTGCGCGATCTGACCTCCGCGTCGTTGGCCGGCACTGTGGCCCTGGTCGCCCA
The DNA here is from genome assembly GCF_040649115.1 of Micromonospora sp. NPDC049049. Classification (NCBI taxonomy): domain Bacteria; kingdom Bacillati; phylum Actinomycetota; class Actinomycetes; order Micromonosporales; family Micromonosporaceae; genus Micromonospora; species Micromonospora sp. NPDC049049. Next base: position 10,242 of record NZ_JBEZEX010000038.1, read on the forward strand.
GGTGCCCTTCATCTTCGACGACACGGTCCGCGCCAACATCGCCCTCGACCGTCCCGGTGTCGACGACGAGGTGGTCTGGGCGGCGCTGCGGCTGGCCGAGGCGGACGGTTTCGTCGCCGCGCTGCCCGACGGTCTGGACACCATGGTCGGCGAGCGGGGCACCTCGCTCTCCGGCGGTCAGCGGCAGCGGCTCACCCTGGCCCGCGCACTGGCCGGTCGACCGCGCCTGCTGGTGCTCGACGACGCGACGAGCGCTGTCGACCCGCGAGTGGAGGCGGCCATCCTGGCAGGGCTGCGGTCCTCGACCACGCAGACGGGCGTTCCCGCCGCGTCGATCCTGGTGGTGGCGTACCGCCGGGCCACCATCGCGCTCGCCGACGAGGTCATCTACGTGGAGCAGGGACGGGTGGTCGCCCGGGGCACCCACAGCGAGTTGTTGGCCACCGTGCCCGGCTACGTCGACCTGGTCACCGCCTACGAGCAGGCCGAGGTGGAGCGGGCACAGGAAAGTTCCTACGGCGACGACGTGGCGCCGCTGCCGTCGGGCCTGGAGATCGAGGTGGACCGGTGAGCGCGAGGAGTGCAGCGAAGCGGAGCCCCGTAGTCGCGAACGAAAGGCGTGCCCGGTGAGCGCGAGGAGTGCAGCGAAGCGGAGCCCCGCAGTCGCGAACGAAAGGCGTGCCCGGTGACGTCAACGGTGAACAAGGATGAGCCGGAGGCCCGGCAGGAGACGACCTGGCAGACGCTGCGTCGGGGCCTGGCGCTCTCCCCGGAGCTACGGATCGGTCTGGCCGGCACGTTGGCCCTGGCGTTGGTCTACATGGTGGGTCGGGTCGCCGTGCCGGTCGCCGTGCAGCAGGGCATCGACCGGGGCCTGGTCGGTGGTCTGAACCTGAACGTGGTGTGGACGGTGGTGGCCGTCACCGCGGCGATCCTGACGGTCACCACGATCTGCGGCTACCTGATGATGCGCCGGCTGTTCACTGTCAGCGAGACGGCGCTGGCCAACGTCCGGACGCGCGCGTTCCGCCACGTGCACGACCTGTCGATGCTGCACCAGCAGTCGGAGCGACGCGGTTCGCTGGTCTCGCGGGTCACCAGCGACGTGGACCAGATCACCCAGTTCCTCCAGTGGGGCGGGGTGATCCTGCTGGTCAACCTCGGTCAGCTGGTGGTCACCACAGCCGTCATGCTGGCGTACTCCTGGCAGTTGACACTTGTGGTGCTGGCCGCGTTCCTGCCGGCGGTGTTCGTCATCCGGCAGTTGCAACGTCGCCTCGGCGGCGCGTACGCGACGGTGCGTCAACGCACCGGGACGTTGCTCGGCGCGATCGGCGAGAGCGTGGTGGGCGCGCCGGTGATCCGGGCGTACGGGATCGCCGGGCGCACCGAGCGACGGTTGGACGAGGCGATCGACAGCCAGCGGCTGGCCCAGCAGCGGGCGATCCGGATCAGCATCGTGGGCAGCTCGGTCGGGGAGTTGGCGGCAGGGTTGGCGCTGGCCGGCGTGGTGGTGCTCGGCGTGCTGCTAGGGGTGGACGGCACGCTGTCGATCGGCCAGCTGACGGCGTTCCTCTTCCTGGTGACGCTCTTCATCCAGCCGGTGCAGATCGCCACCGAGGTGCTCAACGAGGCGCAGAACGCGATCGCCGGGTGGCGTCGGGTGCTGGACGTGCTGGACGTCGCCCCGGACGTGGCTGACCCGGGGGAGCAGGGGCGGGAGCTGCCGGGCGGGCCGCTGGACATCCGGTTCGCCGGTGTGCGGTTCGCCTATCCGGGTGGTCCGCCGGTGCTGCACGACATCGATTTGGAGATCCCGGCGAAGAGTCGGGTGGCGGTGGTCGGTGAGACCGGCAGCGGCAAGACCACGTTCGCCAAGTTGCTGACCCGGCTGATGGACCCGTCGGCCGGGGCGGTGCTGTTGTCCGGGGTGCCGCTGACCGACGTCCGGTTCGGCTCGCTGCGCTCCCGTGTGGTGATGGTGCCGCAGGACGGGTTCCTCTTCGACGCGACGGTGGGGGACAACGTTCGGTTCGCCCGTCCAGAGTTGACCGACGAGCAGTTGAGCGCCGCCTTCACCGAGCTGGGCCTGTCGGACTGGCTGGAGGGTCTGCCGGCGGGCCTGGACACCCCGGTCGGGGAGCGCGGTGAGGCGCTCAGCGTCGGGGAGCGGCAGCTTGTCGCTTTGGCCCGCGCGTACGTGGCCGACCCGGACCTGCTGGTGCTCGACGAGGCGACCAGCGCGGTGGACCCGGCGACCGAGGTGCGGCTGCAACGGACGCTGGACGCGGTGACCCGGGGTCGGACCACTCTGGCCATCGCGCACCGGCTCTCCACGGCGCAGTCTGCCGACGAGGTGATCGTGGTGGACCGGGGTCGGGTGGTGCAGCGCGGCCCGCACGACGAGCTGGTTCGTGACGCCGACTCGGTGTACGGCCTGCTCTACGCCTCCTGGCTGGAGCAGACCCGGTGAGGTGCGGCGGTGTGGTGGACGCAGGCGGGCGGGTGCTCTAGGCTCCGGCTTAGGTAAGCCTAACCTTCGAAGGAGGTCGCGCCCATGCGGCCCAACTCCGCCGAGATCGTTCGTACCCTCGTCGCCGGCCGCCTGCCCGGCCTCGTGCACCTGGCCCACCGGCCGGGCCCGCACCACGCCCGGCACGTCACCGACTCGGACGGGCGGGTGCTGCTGCTGGTGCCGGTGGCCAGCCACCTGGCCGCCGCCCTGCAACCGGCCGCCGGGGGCAGCGACGTCGCTGTCGTGCTCGACGTGCTCGACCTGCCGCCCGCCGCCGGTGCGCCCGGCCTGGGTCGCGCCTGGGTGTCCGGCTGGGCGGCCGAGCTGCGCGGTGACGAGGCCCGCCACGCGGCGGTCGAGTTCGCCGCGGTCGAGCCGACCGGCGACCTGCTCGACCTGGGCACCCGGTTCCGGCTGTTCCGCTTCGAGGTGGTCGAGGTTCGCTGGGAGCGGGCCGGCGTCGTGCACCGGATCGACCCGGTGGAGTACGCCGAGGCCGAGCCGGACCCGGTGCACCCGGTCGAGGCCCGGCTGCTCGCCGACCTCGCCGAGTGCCACGGCGCCCAGGTGACGGAGTACCTGCGCCAGCAGCTCGGGTTGACCGAGCAGACCCCGGACGGGCCGCCCCGGGTGGTGCGCATCGACCGCTACGGGCTGGTGGTGGCCCTCGGCCGACCCGGCGCCCGGCGTCGGGTCCGGCTGGCCTTCCCGGGCCCGGTGACCGACCCAGCCGACCTGCCGCAGCTGCTCCCACCGCTACAACCAACCGTCAACGCCCGCCCCCCGCACTAACCGCCCCGCCCTCCGCACCCGCGCCCCACCCCAGGCTCGCGCCGATCTTGCAGTTTGGGTTGTCGTTACGCGTGGTGTGTCCCTTTGGTCGGGACAGAAAGTGCAAGATCGCGGGGGTGTTCGAGGTTGAGCGGGGCGTTGTCGGGTCAGGTTGGCAGCGGGCCGGTGAGGTAGCGCTGGATCGTGGGGCCGATCGCGGCCACCAGGGTTTCCGGGTCCGCCGAGGCGACCGGCTCAAGGCGCACCACGTGCCGCATCATGGCCAGGCCGATCATCTGGGTGGCCACCAGGGAGCCCCGCAGCGGTAGCTCGACCGGGTCGACGTCGAGATTCTCCAACACCCGACGCAGCACCTGGGTGGTGACGAATTCGCGCAGCAGTCGAGCAGTCCACTCGTTGCTCACCGCGGAGCGCAGCAACGCCTGTGCGGCGCTGCCGGCCGGGGAGTCCCAGACGCCGAGGAAGATGCGCACCATCCGCTCACCGACGGCGTCCCGGTCGCCGGCGAGCACCCTCGGCACCAGCTGACCGGGGTCGACCGGAAAGTTCATCGCGGCAAGGAAGAGCTGGTCCTTGCTGCCGAAGTAGTGGTGCACGAGCGCCGGGTCGACCTGCGCCGTGCCGGCGATGCCCCGGATCGAGGCGGCGTCGTAACCACGTTCGGCGAACGCCGTCCGCGCCGCGTCGAGAATCGCCTCCCGGGTGCCCGGGTTGCCGGGTCGCCGGCCGGTCCGCCGCGTCATCGCCGCCCTTCGTTCGTCCGCCTCGGCCCGTCGTGCCGGCCCGGCCACGCCGGGGTCGGCTGCCGCGCCGGCCGCCGCCCCCCGGCGCTGGCGGTCAGCCGCTGCGTCGGCGCAGGGTGGCCGCCGCGAGCACCAGCGCCAGCACCACCGCGCCGAGAACCACGGCGACGTCGCGCCACATCCGGCCGGTCGGTTCGGCGTGGGCGCCGACCTCCTGCAACGCCTCGATGGCGTACGACAGGGGGAAGGCGTCGCTGAGCGCCTGGAGCCAGCCGGCCATCTGGTCACGGGCCACGAACAGCCCGCAGAGCAGCAGTTGGGGGACCACCACGACTGGCAGGAACTGTACTGCTTGGAACTCGGTGCGCGCGAAGGCACTGCAGAGCAGCCCGAGGGCGACGCCGAGCACGGCGTCGAGCACGGCGATCCCGAGTACCAGCCCGATGCTGCCGGCGGTCTCCAGATCGAAGATCCAGTACGCCACCGCGGCGGCGACGGCGGCCTGCACGGCGGCGGCCAGCCCGAACGCGATGCCGTACCCGAAGAGCAGATCGAGCTTGCCCAGCGGCGTGGTGAGCAGCCGCTCCAGCGTGCCCGAGGTGCGTTCCCGCAACATGGCGATGCTGGTCACCAGAAACATGATCACGAAGGGGAAGATGCCGAGCATCACCAGCGCGATCCGGTCGAAGGTGGTGGGTTGGCCGGGCGGGGTCGGTTGGTCGGCGTACATGAAGTAGACCAGGGTGAGCAGGACGGCCGGCACCACCACGAGCAGCGCGATGGTCCGCCGGTCGTGCCGGAGCTGACGGAGGATGCGCCCGGTGGTGGCGGCGAGAATTCGCGCGTTCATGCTGTCTCCCGTGCGGCTGCCGCGTCGGTGCTGGTGGAGGCGGCCTCGCCCGCCCGGATAAGCCGCAGGAACGCCTCGTCGAGGTCGTCCACACCGGCGGCGGCGCGGATCGCGGCGGGACTGTCGTCGGCGATCAACCGCCCCTGGCGGATCAGCAGCAGTTGGTCGCAGCGTGCCGCCTCGTCCATCACGTGGCTGGACACCAGCAGGGTGGTGCCGGCGGCGGCCATCGCGTGGAACCGGGCCCACAGATCGGCCCGCAGCACCGGGTCCTGGCCGACGGTCGGCTCGTCGAGGATGACCAGCTCCGGCTCCCCGACCAGGGCACACGCCAGCGAGGCTCGGCTGCGTTGACCACCGGAGAGGGTGGCGACCAGTTGACCGGCGGCCTCGGCCAGCCCGACGTCGCTGATCGCCCGGTCGGCCTCGGCGCGCCCTCGCCCGTACAGGGCCGCGAAGTAGCGGGCGTTCTCCCGGACGGTCAGGTCGGCGTAGACGCTCGGTGCCTGGGTCAGGTAGCCCACCCGGTGCCGCAGCGCGGGGGTGCCCGCCGGTTGACCGAGCACGGTGACCGTCCCGCCACTGACCAGCTGCACCCCGACCACCGCCCGCATGAACGTGGTCTTGCCACTGCCACTGGGGCCGAGCAGCCCGGTGACCGCGCCGCGCGGGACCCGGCAGCTGATGCCGTCCAGCACCCGCCGCCCACCCCGGTCCACGACCAGGTCTCGGACGGCTATCGCATCGTCCATCACGCACCTCCACAGAAACTCATCACCTGTTGAACTCAACGCTAGATGAAATCCCGCGCCGGGCGCAACGCCCGCGCCGACGTCCGGCCCAACCGTCGCGCGGAGCGTGAGAACGGGCAGTAGGCTCCGGACCGGACAGGAAGTCCGCCAACGGGCATTGCGCGCCGATCGGACGTACGGCACGATGGCGCGGTGGGTCACGCTCCGTTACCGGATAGCGGTTTTCTTGAGGATTGGGCCGTGCGGTTGCGGCAGGCCGCTGAGCGGCCGGTGGTCGGCATCCTGTTGCGCGGCAGCCACGCCCGCCGCGCCGCCACCGCGCACAGCGACGTCGACCTCGACGTGTTGGTCGGCGGTGCCCCGTACGCGGCCCGCCGGGCCTACCTGGACGAGTCCGCAGGCCAGGTCACTCACGTATCGGTGGCCGCCCGGGACATCCGGTCCTGGGTGCACCGTCTGGGCGAACCGGCCGACTGGGCCTTCGGGCTGCCGGTCACCGCGCCGGCACGGCTGCTCTGGGCCGACCCGCACTGGCGGCCCCGGATCGACCTGCCGGTGCTCTGCCAGCCCGCCGAGCCGCCCCGACTGGAAGAGATGATCGCCACGCTGGGTAAGGCCGCCGCCGCCCGCGCGGCCAGCGACCGTCTCGGGGTCCGGCTCGCCGTCGCCGACCTGGCGCGGCTCTGCCCCTCGGTCCTGCGGCCGGCCAACCCGTCCGTGCGGGTCCACTCCCGCCGGGCGGCCTTCGCGGCGGCCCTGGAACTGCCGGTGGCGCCACCCGGCTACCGGACCGACATGGTGCTCTGCCTCGGGCTGCGCCCGGGCGCGACCGGGCAGCTCTGGGCCGCCGCCGTACGGCTGGTCGCCGGCACGCTGCCGTTGATCAGGCCGTACGCCGAGGAGATCGCCGACACGGCCGGCGCGGACCTGGCCGCCGCCCTGGTCGATGGCCGGCTGGACCGCTACGTCGCCCAGCTGGCCCGGCCAGCCGGGCCCTCGTCGCAGTCCGGACCCCTGTCGCAGTCCGGGCCCTCGTCGCAGCCTCAGCCCTCGTCGCAGCCCTGGCTCTCGGGGTCTTCGCCGCAGCCGGGGCGGGAGCGGTCGGCGGTGCCCGCGCCGCGTGCGGGAGAATTCGTGACTGTGCCCGTACCTGATCCGCCGGTGACCGGCGTTCCCAGCGATCCGAACGAGCTGGCCGCGCCCGCGACGGCGCGCCCGTCCCGGCTCGACCCGGCCATCGCGGCCCAGTTGCGCCGCACCGCCGACGGTCTGGTCGCCGCCGTGGTGCGCGCGCACGACTCCGGTGAGGTGCTGATGGTCGCCTGGATGGACGACGAGGCGTTGCACCGCACCCTCACCACCGGCCGGGCCACCTACTGGTCGCGCAGCCGCCGCGAATACTGGGTCAAGGGCGCCACCTCCGGGCACCACCAGTACGTGCGGTCGGTCGCCCTGGACTGCGACGGGGACGCGCTGCTGGTGAGCGTGGACCAGGTCGGCGCGGCCTGCCACACCGGCCACCGGACCTGCTTCTTCACCGAGCTGCCCGTCTCTACTCCGGAGGCACTGCCATGACCGACGGCACCGTCAGCCCCGACCTGGCCACCTTCACCGAGCTGGCCGCCGACTGGCGGGTGGTACCGGTCACCCGGCGGCTGCTGGCCGACGCGGAGACCCCGGTCGGGGTCTACCGGAAGTTGGCTGGTGGACCGGGCACGTTCCTGTTGGAATCGGCCGAGCAGGGTGTGGGCTCGGCCGGCATGGCCTGGTCGCGGTACTCGTTCATCGGCGTACGCAGCAGCGCCACCCTGATCGCGCGTGACGGCGTGGCGACCTGGCTCGGCCAGCCGCCGGCCGGGCTGAGCACCGAGGGTGACCCGGTGCGGATGCTGCGGGAGACGGTGGCGGCGCTGGCCGGCCCGGTCGGGGACCCGTCCGACGGTCTGCCGCCGCTGACCGGTGGCATGGTCGGCTACCTCGGCTACGACCTGATCCGGCGCTTCGAGCGGTTGCCCGAGCTGACCGAGGACGACCTGGGCGTCCCGGAGCTGGGCATGATGCTCGCCACCGACCTGGTGGTGCTCGACCACTACGACGGCTCAGCGATCCTGGTCGCCAACGCGGTGCTGCCGCCGTTGGACGCACCGGACCGCGCCTCGCAGGTCGCCGCCGCCTACCACCACGCGGTGGGCCGGTTGGATGCGATGACCACGGCGCTGTCCCGGCCCATCCCGCCGATGATCTCCACGGTCGAGCGACCGCCGGCCGGCGAGGTGCTCTGCCGTACGCCCGACGGCGGCTACCCGAAGGCGGTGGACGCGGCCAAGGAGGCGATCAGGGCCGGTGAGTGCTTCCAGATCGTGCTCTCCCAGCGCTTCGAGCGGACGACCCACGCCGACCCGCTGGACGTCTACCGGGTGCTGCGCACCAGCAACCCCAGCCCGTACATGTACCTGCTGCGCTTTGACGGGTTCGACATCGTCGGCTCGTCCCCGGAGGCGCACCTGAAGGTCACCGGGGCCGCGGACGGGCAACGGCGGGCGTTGTTGCACCCGATCGCCGGCACCCGGCCGCGGGGCGGCACCCCCGCGGCCGACGCCGCCCTCGCCGCCGAGCTGCTCGCCGACCCGAAGGAACGAGCCGAGCACGTGATGCTTGTCGACCTCGGCCGCAACGACCTGGGTCGGGTCTGTCAGCCCGGCAGCGTGGAGGTGCCCGAGTTCGCCACCATCGAGCGCTACAGCCACGTGATGCACATCGTCTCCACCGTCACGGGCACGCTGCGTGACGACCAGAGTGCCTTCGACGCGTTGGCCGCGACTTTCCCGGCCGGCACGCTCTCGGGGGCGCCCAAGGTGCGCGCCATGGAGATCATCGAGGAGTTGGAGCCGGTCCGTCGTGGCCTCTACGGCGGCACCGTCGGCTACTTCGGCTTCGGCGGCGACCTGGACATGGCGATCGCCATCCGGACCGCGCTCATCCGCGACGGCCGCGCCTACGTCCAGGCCGGGGCGGGGGTGGTCGCCGACTCGGACCCGGCCGCCGAGGACCAGGAGACGCGGAACAAGGCGGCGGCCGTGCTGGCCGCGATCGCAGCCGCCGAAACCCTCCGGCCGGCTCGGTGAGCGCGGCGGCGAAGTGGTGCCTGGCAGTCGCTGACGATGGGATGAGCTCGTGAGCGGCGGGGAGCGGTCCGTCGTGGGCCGGCGCGCGTTGACGTACGCCGTGCTGCTCTGCCTGGCCGGCGCGGGCCTGGCGCTGTGGGCCGCGACGCGCGGTTGGTCGGTCGAGCTGACGGTACGTCCGGCGCCGCTGCCGCCGGTGCGCGACACCCGCAGCGGTGCGAGCCTGCTGCCCTGGCTGCCGGCGTTGGCCCTGGTGACCCTGGCCGGGGGTGGCGCGGTGCTGGCCACCCGGGGCCGCCTGCGTCGGGTGCTCGGGGCGCTGCTCGGCGTACTCGGTCTGGCCGTGGCGGCCGGCGGCGGGTACGGGCTGGTGGCCGACGTGAGCGGCGTTGTGAGCCGGCAGTGGCCGGCGCTGTGCCTGCTCGGCGGTCTGTTGGCCGCCGGTGGAGGCTGGTGGACGGCGGTGCGTGGCGGTGACTGGCCGGCGATGGGCGCCCGGTACGAGCGTCCGGCGCGGAGCGCGCCGCAGGACGCGCCGGCGCAGAGCGACCCGACCGGGCCAGCGACGCCGTTGGCGGGGCGTCGGACCACCGAGGCGTGGGACGCGCTGGACCGGGGCGAGGACCCGACGGCCGACTGACGCGGAGGGCGTCAGCCGACCGGCTGGCGCTCCCACTGGGTGCGGCTACTGGCGGCGCGGGCGGCGGTCAGCTCTTCGACCAGGCGGTTGAGTTCGGCACGCTGGTCGGCGCGGGCCCGGTCGGCGCAGACCGCTTCCCAGGCGTTGCCCCGTGCTGTCCGCATCCGTCCCTCGCCCACCACGGCCCGTTCCACGGTGTGCACCACGCCGACGGCGAGCGATGCCACCGTCCGCGAGATCGTGGTCAGTCCGATGGTCGGGTGCGGCTCGGAAATGCTCATGATCACCTCGCGCGAGGAGTTGCGACGGTCGGGGCAGGCGCGCCATCGAGTCTGCCTGAGGACGATGCTCGCCCGTCGACGTTTCGCCGCGGTGACCGCCCGGTCAACTGTCTCGCCTCGGCCGTGACCAGGACCGTCCGGCAAACCTTGAGCTTGCTCACAACATCGACTGGCGTCGTTGCTGTCGCGCGCCGCGCGGTAACTGGTGGCATGATCGATGGATCGGCCGCGGTCTGACCGTGGCCGCCGGGCTCCATACCGCGTGACGGTGATCGATACCGGAGGTGGCGCTGCGTGACAACCCCTTCACGGCAAGTCGGCCATTATGCCGCAGCCCTTTTCGTGAGCAGCGCCATACCCCCGGCATTCGGCGTCGGTCGGCTGCCCCTAGCATCGGCCCATGACGCCCGGAGAGGGGAGTCCGTTCGTGACTGCTGAGCATGCGCACGCGGAGGGGGACGAGGCCGGCCAGGCAGCGTCCGTAAGCGTGCTCGACGAGATTCTGGCCGGCGTGCGTGAAGACGTCGCCCGACGCCAGGAGCAGGTTCCGCTGGAGCGGATCCGTGAACTGGCAGCGGCGGCGCCGCCGCCCATGGACGCGTACGCGGCGCTGCGCAAGCCCGGCGTGGCCGTGATCGCCGAGGTGAAGCGTTCGTCGCCGTCCAAGGGCCGGCTGGCCGAGATCGCCGATCCGGCCGACCTCGCCGTCGACTACGCGGCCGGTGGGGCGCGGGCGATCAGCGTGCTGACCGAGGGGCGCTGGTTCGGCGGTTCGCTGGACGACCTTGCGGCCGTCCGTGCGGCGGTCACCGTGCCGGTGCTGCGTAAGGACTTCGTGGTCTCCAGCTATCAGATCCACGAGGCCCGCGCGCACGGCGCCGACCTGGTTCTGCTGATCGTCGCCGCACTCGAGCAGAACGTCCTGATGGGCCTGCTGGAGCGGATCGAGTCGCTGGGCATGACCGCTCTGGTCGAGGTGCACGACGAGGAAGAGGCCGACCGCGCGTTGGAGGCCGGCGCGCAGGTGATCGGGGTCAACGCCCGTGACCTGCGTACCCTGGAGGTCGACCGGTCGGTGTTCGAGCGGATCGCGCCCGGCCTGCCCAGCAGCGTCGTCAAGATCGCCGAATCTGGCGTTCGTGGCCCGCACGACCTGATCCGGTACGCCTCCGCGGGCGCCGACGCGGTCCTCGTGGGCGAGGGCCTGGTCACCCAGAAGAGCCCCCGCGAGGCGGTCGCCGAGTTGGTCAACGCCGGCAACCACCCGGCAACGCCCCGGCCGGTGCGCTGACCCCGCGCCGGGCTGACGTCCCACCGAGAGGATTCCCGATGAGCGCCGACGCGCTGGCCCCGGTGGCCGGCCCGCAGCCCGACTCCGCCGGCCACTTCGGCCGCTTCGGCGGTCGGTTCGTTCCCGAGGCCCTGGTGGCCGCGTTGGACGAGCTCGACGGGGCGTGGCGTACGGCGATGGAGGACGAGTCCTTCCGGGCGGAGTTCGGCGCGCTGTTGCGCGACTACGCCGGCACGCCGTCGCTGCTCTACGAGGCCCGGCGGTTCTCCGCGAAGGTCGGCGCGCGGGTGTTGCTCAAGCGCGAGGACCTCAACCACACGGGTGCGCACAAGGTGCGCAACGTGCTCGGCCAGGCGCTGCTCACCAAGCGGATGGGCAAGACCCGGGTGATCGCGGAGACCGGCGCCGGCCAGCACGGTGTCGCCACCGCGACCGCCGCCGCCCTGTTCGACCTCGAGTGTGTGGTCTACATGGGCGAGGTCGACACCGAGCGGCAGGCGCTCAACGTGGCCCGGATGCGGATGCTCGGCGCGACGGTCGTCCCGGTCACCAACGGCTCGCGCACCCTCAAGGACGCGATGAACGAGGCGATGCGCGACTGGGTGGCGAACGTCGACGAGACGCACTACCTGATCGGCACCGCCGCGGGCCCGCACCCGTTCCCGGCGATGGTGCGCGACTTCGTCCGGGGCATCGGTGACGAGGCCCGTCAGCAGTGCCTGGACCTCACCGGCGGGTTGCCGGACGCCGTCACCGCCTGCGTCGGCGGCGGCTCCAACGCGTTGGGCATCTTCCACGCGTTCGTGGGCGACGAGGCCGTTCGGCTGTACGGCTTCGAAGCCGGTGGCGACGGGGTGGCCACCGGCCGGCATGCGGCGAGCATCACCGGCGGGTCGGCCGGGGTGCTGCACGGCACCCGCACCTTCGTGCTCCAGGACGCCGACGGGCAGACCCTGGAGTCGCACTCGATCTCCGCCGGCCTGGACTACCCGGGCGTCGGGCCGGAGCACGCGTGGCTGCACGACACCGGCCGGGCGAACTACCTGCCGGTCACCGACGACGAGGCGATGGCCGCGTTCGAGCTGCTCTGCCGTACCGAGGGCATCATCCCGGCGATCGAGAGCGCGCACGCGCTCGCCGGCACCGTCACGCTGGCTCCGAAGCTCGCCGCGGAGCTGGGCCGGGAGCCCACCATCGTGGTCAACCTCTCCGGGCGGGGCGACAAGGACGTGCACACCGCCGGCGACTACTTCGGCATCCTCGACAAGGAGCGGTGAGATGAGCCGGATCGGGGTGGCCTTCGACAAGGCCCGCGCCGACGGACGGGCACTGCTGGTCGGCTGCATGCCGGCCGGTTTCCCCACCGTCGAGGGCAGCATCGCCGCGATGACCGCCATGGTCGAGGCCGGGGTCGACGTGATCGAGGTGGAGATCCCCTACTCGGACCCGGTGATGGACGGGCCGGTGATCCAGCGGGCCAGCGACATCGCGCTGGCCGGTGGCGTACGCACCGCGGACACGATGCGCATCATCGAGGCGGTGGCGGCCACCGGCGCCCCAGTGGTCACCATGACCTACTGGAATCCGGTCGAGCGGTACGGCGTGGACGTCTTCGCCCGTGACCTGGCCTCCGCCGGCGGCACCGGTCTGATCACCCCGGACCTCATCCCTGACGAGGCCGACGAGTGGCTGGCCGCCTCGGACGCGCACGGGCTGGACCGCACGTTCCTGGTCTCGCCGTCGTCCACCGACGCTCGGCTGGCGATGACGGTGCAGCACTGCCGCGGCTTCGTCTACGCGACCGCCGTGATGGGTGTGACCGGCGCCCGGGCGCGTACCTCCGACGCCGCCCCGACGCTGGTCTCCCGGGCCCGCGCGGTCACCGACCTGCCGATCGGCGTCGGCCTGGGTGTGGGTACCGGCGCGCAGGCCGGCACCGTCGCTGGTTACGCCGATGGGGTGATCGTGGGCAGCGCGCTGGTCCGGTGTGTGCTTGACGCGCCCACCGAGGCCGACGGGCTGGCCGCCCTTCGCACGCTCAGCGCCGAACTCGCCGAGGGCGTTCGTAACCCCACCCGCTGAGCCTGCGTCGCCCAGCCCGGCTCAACCCGGCCCGGCGCACCGCGTGTCCTGGTCGGCCGTCGGCCGGCCGTCCTCGGCTGGGCGGGCCGTCGGCAGCGACGCGGTGGTGACGGTGCCGGGCGCACAGTCGATGTCGCGGAGTACGCCGAAGCGGCCGTCGGTCACGTCGGTGACGGCGGCTCGGGTGAGCGGGGTGACCACCGCGGGCAGCGCGTCGGGGGAGTGCCAGGACAGTCGGCAGCCCGGCGGTGGGTCGGTGGCGGGTTGGACCCCGGCGGCGCGGGCCCGGAACACGTGCACGAGGACGTCCGGCAGCGGGCCGGCGCGTCCGGCGGCGGCCTCCCCCGAAGGGCGGCTCACCTGGTAGATGCCGACCAGGCCGGTCAGCTCGATGTCCCAGCCGGTCTCCGCGCGAATGTCCCGTAGCGCCGCCCGCACCGGGCTCTCGGCCGGGCGCAGCCGCCCACCGGGCAACGCGTGGCGGCGGTCCCCCCGACCCTGCTGGCAGAGCAGCACCCGACCGGTGTCGTCGGTGACGACCGCGGCGACCGCCCAGGTGAGCGCGCTCATGGACAAAGAGCCTACGGCGGCGCAAACCAGAAGTCACCGGGATGCGCCCTCCGGCGGCCCGGGGTGCCGCTGCGGGGGTGTGCAGCGGTAGCGTGTGCACCCGTGACCCTCGCCTCGCTCTCCCCCCAGGCGGCCCTGCCCAGCCCCAGCACCGCGGTCTGGCAGCTCGGGCCGGTGCCGATCCGGGCCTACGCGCTCTGCATCATCGCCGGCATCGTGCTGGCCTGCTGGGTGACGGAGCGCCGGCTGCGGCAGCGCGGCGTCGCGCCCGGCGCGGTGCTCGACATCGCCGTCTGGGCGGTGCCCGCCGGCATCATCGGCGCCCGGATCTACCACGTGATCACCTCACCCGAGAAATATTTCGGGGCCGGTGGTGATCCGATGAAGGCGTTCGCCATCTGGGAGGGCGGTCTCGGCATCTGGGGCGCGGTCGCCGGTGGCGCGGTCGGTGCCTGGATCGCGGCCCGACAGCTCGGCATTCCGTTCGGCGTGGTGGCTGACGCGTTGGCCCCCGGGCTGCCGCTGGCCCAGGCCGTCGGCCGGCTCGGCAACTGGTTCAACAACGAGCTCTTCGGTGGCCGGACGACAGTGCCGTGGGGTCTGGAGATCCACCGGATGGACCCGGACAACCCCGGGCACGCCCTCCGCGACGACGCCGGACAGCCGATCCTCGAACCGGGCCTCTACCAGCCCACTTTTCTCTACGAGTTGCTGTGGAACATCGGCGTCGCCGCTCTGGTCCTCGTCCTCGACCGCCGGTTCAAGCTGGGCCGGGGCCGGGCGTTCGCGCTCTACGTGATGGGTTACACCGTCGGCCGGTTCTGGATCGAGCTGATGCGCACCGACGAGGCCAACCAGATCTTCGGCGTCCGGCTCAACGTCTGGACCGCCGCACTGGTCTTCCTCGGCGCCCTGATCTACTTCGTACGGGTGCGTGGCCCTCGGGACTACCTGATCCCACTCGGCCCGGCGGGGACGACGACCCCGCCCCCCACGTCCGACCTGTCCCAGGTCGACCTCTCCGAGCGGGAGACCCCCGCGCGGGCCGCCGCGCCGGAGGGCTACCGGGTGGTGAGCGAGGAGCAGTACGCGGCCTGGCAGGACACCGGCGTCGTACCGCCGGCGGACGACGACTCCGGGCCGGATGACGGCGAGCCGTCCGGCGACGCGGCCGCCGACGACCTCGCGCCGAGCGACGACGAGCCGGCGGACGCTCCGTCCGCCGTTCGCACCGACCGGGCCGACGCCACTGGCGCGCGTCCCGCCGACCGGGACAGCTGAGCGACACCGATGCGAAGCGCGGTGGTGGTCGGCGCAGGGGTCGGTGGCCTCGCGGTGGCCGGCGCGCTGGCGCGTTCCGGCTGGCAGGTCACCCTGTTGGAACGCGCCGAACGGGTCCGCCCCGAGCCCACCGCTGTGGTGCTCTGGCCCAACGGTGTCCGCGCGCTCCAGGCCCTCGGCCTCGGTGCCGGCCTGGCCGCCATCGCCACCCCGTTGCCCGACGGCGGGGTTCGTCGCCCGGACGGGCACTGGCTCGTGCAGCCCCGGCCCGTTCCGGCCGACCGGATGCCGGTGGTGGTTCACCGGGAGGATCTGCACGACGCGCTGATCGCCGGCCTCGGCGAGCGGGTCGAGTTGCGGACCGGAGAGACGGTGCGCCACGTCCGCGTCGAGCCGGGCGAGCGGCCGGGCGTCAGCGACGGGCGGCACACCATCGAGGCCGATCTGGTGGTGGCCGCCGACGGCACCGACAGCGGCATCCGCCGCCAACTCGCGCCCGAGTCCCGGGTGGTCAGCTCCGGATGCGCTGCCTGGCGGGCCGTCATCCCCTGGTACCAGGCACCTCGGCTCCCCGACGATCAGCCGTTGGCCGGCGAGATCCTCGGCGCGGGTTACCGGTTCGTGGCCGCGTCGCTGGGCGAGCGGGGCTCCTCGGGCGGGTCCACCCGGGGCGGCATCTACTGGGTGGCCACCGCCGCCGGCGCGCCCCGCCCGGAACCACCGGAGACCCAGCTCGCCCTGCTGCGCCGCTGGTACGCGGGCTGGCCCGCGCCGGTCGGCGCGCTTCTCGACGCCACCAACCCGGCCGACCTGGTCCAACAGGAGGTTCGCGAGCTGCGCCCGCTGCCCCGGGCGTACGGCTTTCCGGTCGGGCCCGGTGGGGTGGTGCTGCTCGGCGACGCGGCGCACGCTATGCCGCCGCACCTCGGGCAGGGCGCCTGCCTGGCGTTCGAGGACGCCGCGACGCTCGCGTCGCTGCTGCGGGAGGCTCGGCTGCCCGACGCCGTCCAGACGTACGACCGGGTGCGCCGCCCCCGGGCCGCGACGGTGGTCCGGCAGACCCGGCGGATGTCGGCGGTGCTCCAGACCCGGGGCCGGTTGGCGCTGCGCGCCCGGGACGCCGCACTGGGCACGATCAACTCCCGACTGCTCTCCAGCGCCGCCGCCTCCGCCGCCCAGTGGCGCCCACCGACCTGACCTCGGCCGCGACGCAGGTCGGTGGAGCGGGGCAGCTCAGGGGATGAGGGCGGCGGGTTCCGCGATGCAGGCGGTGCCGATTCGGCGGAAGCCGACCCGCAGGTAGACCCGCGCGATCTCCTCGCTGCCCGCGGAGAGAAAGACCAGCTCGGTGCCGGCGGCGAGGAGTTCCCGGGCCAGGGTGGCGGTGAGCGCGGCGCCCAGCCCGCGTCGTCGGGCGGACGGCAGGGTGGCCACCCCGGCGACCTCCGCGACGGCGTCCACCCGCATCGCCATGCCGCTGGCCAGCGCGCCCTCGGTCGGCGTGCCGGCCAGAGCGGAGATCCGTCGCCCGTCGGCGATCCGGACGCGCTCCTCCTCGAGCGCGGCCAGTTCGAGTTCGGTGACGGCGGCGTCGCGTTCGGCCGGACCCGCCTCGCCGGGCGCGGTGCCGGCGGCGGCGAACGCCACCGCTGCCACCGCACGCCGTGCGGCGACATCGGCGGCGAAACCGGGGGAGTCAGCGGCCAGCACCCGCACCGCCGCGTCGGAGAGCGTCGCCGGGTCGGGCAGCGCGCTCGGGTCGAGCACCATCAGCGGCGCCTCCAGCACGCTGAGCCCCGCCGAGCGGGCCACCGCCAGCAGCTCCGGGGTCGTCTCGTGCACCCACTCGAAGGCCTCCGGCAGGCCCAGCTTCCGCTGGCGCTCGCGGACCGAGACCACGTCGGCCAGCGACGGCGGCTCGGTGGCGTCGATCCGGGGGCGGGCATAGAACGGCCAGCCGGCGCCTTCGCGGACGAACAGCACCAACCCGCCATGCTCCTCCGCAGCGGCGACGTCGCGGGGCACCGCGTCGTAGAAGCGTTCCAACCGGTCGAAGACGTGCCTGTGTAGCGGATCCACCGCGCGAGACTACACGTCCCAGCCTGTGGACGGTGTGATCAATCTCGGGTGGCCGTGCGACCCCGGCCCTAACGTAGACTCAATAGACCCACGGGCCGACGTCGTCCCCACCATGATCCAACCTGAGTGACGACAGGAGGCCCGGTGGCTCAGCCGTACGCGGACACAGAACAGCCGCACCCCCACAGCCCGCAGGCGTCCCCGACGCCCCACCCCCGTCCGTCCGCCCAGGGTCTCTACGACCCAGCGCAGGAGCACGACGCCTGCGGCGTGGCCTTCGTGGCGGACCTGCACGGCCGGCGTTCACACTCGGTCGTCGCCAACGGGCTCGGCGCGCTCTGTCGGCTGGACCACCGGGGCGCCCGAGGCGCGGAGCCGAACACCGGCGACGGCGCCGGCATCATGATCCAGGTGCCCGACGCGTTCCTGCGCGCGGTGGCCGACGTCGCGCTTCCCCCAGCGGGCGAGTACGCCACCGGGCTCGTCTTCCTTCCCGACGACGATGCCGCCGAGGCGCGTGCCCGCCGGGTCGTCGAGAAGTACGCACTGGTCGAGGGCGCCGATCTGCTCGGTTGGCGGGACGTGCCGATCGACCCGAGTGACCTGGGTGAGACCGCCCTGGCGGCGATGCCCCGGGTCCGGCAGCTCTTCCTGGCGGCGCACCGCCTCACCGACACACCCGACGGGCCGGCCGGCTCCCCGCTGCGCGGCCTTGAGCTGGACCGGGTGGCGTTCTGTCTGCGTAAGCAGGCCGAGCGGGAGACCGCCGAGCGTGGCGTTCCGGCGTACTTCCCGTCGTTGTCCAGCCGCACCATGGTCTACAAGGGCATGCTCACGCCCGACCAGTTGCCGGCGTTCTACCCGGACCTGCGCGACGAGCGGGTGGACAGCGCCATCGCGCTGGTGCACTCCCGCTTCTCCACGAACACCTTCCCGTCCTGGCCGCTGGCGCACCCGTACCGGTTCATCGCCCACAACGGCGAGATCAACACGATCCGGGGCAACCGCAACTGGATGCAGGCCCGCGAGGCGCTCCTACGCTCGCCGAACGTGCCCGGCAACATCCGACGGGTCTTCCCGGTCTGCACCCCTGCGGCGTCCGACTCGGCGAACTTCGACGAGGTCCTGGAGTTGCTGCACCTGGCCGGGCGGAGCCTGCCGCACGCGGTGCTCATGATGATCCCCGAGGCGTGGGAGAACGACCCGGGGATGGACCCGGCCAAGCGCGCCTTCTACCGCTTCCACGCCAGCCTCATGGAGCCGTGGGACGGCCCGGCGTCGGTGGCCTTCACCGACGGCGAGATCGTCGGCGCGGTGCTGGACCGTAACGGGCTGCGTCCGGGGCGCTGGTGGCAGACCGACGACGGGCTCGTGGTGCTCGGCTCCGAGGCGGGCGTGCTCGACCTCGACCCGGCCCACGTGGTCGCCAAGGGGCGACTCCAGCCGGGCCGGATGTTCCTGGTCGACACGGTGGCCGGGCGGATCGTGCACGACGAGGAGATCAAGTCCGAGTTGGCCGCCGCCCAGCCGTACGCCGAGTGGCTGCACGCCGGGCTGATCGAGCTGAACGACCTGCCGGCGCGCGAGCACACCGTCTACACGCACGACTCGGTGCGCCGCCGGCAGCAGACCTTCGGCTACACGCAGGAGGAGCTGAAGATCCTGCTCGGGCCGATGGCCCGCACCGGCGCCGAGCCGCTCGGCTCGATGGGTACGGACACCCCGATCGCGCCGCTGTCCACCCGACCGCGGCTGCTCTACGACTACTTCCACCAGCTCTTCGCCCAGGTCACCAACCCGCCGTTGGACGCCATCCGCGAGGAGTTGGTGACCAGCCTGGCGTCGACGATCGGGCCGGAGGGCAACCTGCTCGACCCGGGTGCCGCGAGCTGCCGTCAGATCGTGCTCCCGCATCCGATCCTCGACAACGACGAGCTGGCGAAGATCCTCTCCATCGACGAGGACGGCGACCTGCCCGGCTTCAAGGCGGTCCGGGTCTCCGGGCTGTACCGGATCCGGGAGGGCGCCGCCGGGATCAAGGCGCGGCTGACCGAGATCTGCCGGCACGTCTCCGAGGCGATCGAGGACGGGGTGCGCATCCTGGTGCTCTCCGACCGGGACTCCAACGCCGACCTGGCGCCGATCCCGTCGCTGCTGCTCACCGCCGCCGTGCACCAGCACCTGGTCCGCGAGCAGACCCGTACGCGGGCGGCGCTGATCGTCGAGTCCGGGGACTGCCGGGAGGTGCACCACGCGGCGGTGCTGATCGGCTACGGCGCGGCGGCGGTCAACCCGTACCTGGCGTTCGAGTCGGTCGAGGACATGATCGCCACCGGCACGTTGGCCGGGGTGGAGCCCGCCGCCGCGGTGCGCAACTACGCGAAGGCGCTCGGCAAGGGCGTCCTGAAGATCATGTCCAAGATGGGCATCTCGACGGTCTCCTCGTACTGCGGTGCGCAGGTCTTCGAGGCGGTCGGCCTGGACAGCCGGCTGGTCGAGCGTTACTTCCGGGGCACTCCCAGCCGCATCGGCGGGGTGGGTCTCGCGGGCGTGCACACCGAGGTGGCCGCCCGGCACGCGCTGGCCTGGCCGCCGGCCGGCACCGCCACCTCCGACCGGTTGGAGGTCGGCGGCGAGTACCAGTGGCGCCGCGAGGGTGAGTTGCACCTGTTCAACCCGGAGACGGTGTTCCTGCTGCAACACGCCACCCGCAGCCGGCAGTACGACGTCTTCCGGCAGTACACCGCCAAGGTCGACGCGCTCGCCGCGCAGGCCGGCTCGCTGCGCGGGTTGTTCACACTGCGCACCGGCGTCCGTCCGGCGGTGCCGATCGAGGAGGTCGAGCCGGCCACCGAGATCGTCAAGCGGTTCGCCACCGGCGCCATGTCGTACGGGTCGATCTCGGCGGAGGCGCACGAGACGCTCGCCATCGCCATGAACCGGCTCGGCGGCAAGTCCAACACCGGTGAGGGCGGCGAGGACGTCGAGCGGCTGCACGACCCGGCCCGCCGTTCGGCGGTCAAGCAGATCGCCAGCGGCCGCTTCGGTGTGACCAGCGAGTACCTGGTCAACGCGGACGACCTCCAGATCAAGATGGCCCAGGGCGCCAAGCCGGGCGAGGGCGGTCAGCTGCCCGGTAACAAGGTCTGGCCGTGGATCGCCCGGACCCGGCACGCCACCCCCGGCGTGGGTCTGATCTCCCCGCCGCCGCACCACGACATCTACTCCATCGAGGACCTCGCCCAGTTGGTGCACGACCTGAAGTGCGTCAACCCGGCGGCCCGGGTGCACGTCAAGCTGGTCAGCGAGGTCGGCGTCGGCACCGTCGCCGCCGGGGTGGCGAAGCTCAAGGCGGACGTCATCCTGATCTCCGGCCACGACGGCGGCACGGGCGCCTCCCCGATGAACTCGCTCAAGCATGCCGGCACCCCGTGGGAGCTGGGGCTGGCCGAGGCGCAGCAGACGCTGTTGCTCAACAAGCTGCGCGACCGGGTCACGGTGCAGGTCGACGGCCAGCTCAAGACCGGCCGGGACGTCCTGGTCGCGGCGCTGCTCGGCGCGGAGGAGTTCGGCTTCGCGACCGCGCCGCTGATCGTCGAGGGTTGCGTGATGATGCGGGTCTGCCACCTGGACACCTGCCCGGTCGGCATCGCCACGCAGAATCCGGTGCTGCGGGAGCGTTTCACCGGCAAGCCGGAGTTCGTGGAGAACTTCTTCCTCTTCCTCGCCGAGGAGGTCCGGGGTTACCTGGCCGAGCTGGGTTTCCGGTCGATCGAGGAAGCGATCGGGCAGTCCGAGCTGCTGGACGTGGCCCCGGCTCTGACGCACTGGAAGGCGCACGGGTTGGACCTGGCGCCCGTCCTGCACCTGCCGGAGCTGCCCGCCGACGCGGCCCGACGCGGGGTCCGCGCGCAGGATCACGGCCTGGAGCAGGCGCTCGACAACGAGCTGATCGCGTTGGCGCGTCCGGCTCTGACGGACGGGGCGCCGGTGCGGGTCGAGGTGGCGGTGCGCAACGAGCACCGCAGCGTCGGCGCGATGCTCGGTGGCGAGGTGACCCGTCGTTTCGGTGGCGCCGGCCTTCCCGAGGACACCGTCGAGTTCGTGCTGCACGGCACGGCTGGGCAGTCGTTCGGCGCGTTCCTGCCGCGCGGCGTGACCCTGCGCCTGCACGGCGACGCCAACGACTACGTGGGCAAGGGCCTCTCCGGGGGTCGGCTCATCGTCCGTCCGGACGCCGCCGCGCCGTTCCTCGACCCGGACGCCGAGCCGGGGCAGCGGGCCGAGGATCAGATCATCGCCGGCAACACCATCCTGTACGGGGCCACGGCGGGCGAGGTCTTCCTGCGCGGCCGGGTGGGGGAGCGGTTCGCGGTACGCAACTCCGGCGCGGTCGCCGTGGTCGAGGGTGTTGGTGACCACGGCTGCGAGTACATGACCGGCGGCACCGTGGTGGTGCTGGGCGCTACCGGCCGGAATTTCGCGGCGGGTATGTCCGGCGGCACGGCGTTCGTGCACCGCCTGGATCGGGCCCGGGTCAACGCGGAGCTGGTCGACCTGCTGCCGGTGGGCGAGCAGGAGCAGTCGCTCCTGCACGAGCTGGTCCAACGGCATGTGGCCGAGACCGGGTCGGCGGTCGCCGAGGAGCTGCTCAAGCGGTGGCCGGAGGCGGTGGCCGAGTTCACCGCTGTGGTACCCCGCGACTACCGCCGGGTGCTGGAGATCATGCGTGCCGCCGAAGCAGCCGGCCGCGACGTCGACGACGCGGTGATGGGCGCGCTGAGCGCGCCGGCCGCGCCGGTGCCGCCCGCCCCGCGGGTGGCTGCCCAGGAGGTGGCACGTGCCTGACCCGAACGGTTTCCTGCGCTACGACCGGCGGCTGCCGGCCCGCCGCCCGGTGCCGGTGCGGATCAGCGACTGGCGGGAGGTGTACCCGCCGGCCGGCGAGGAGTTGGTCCGTGAGCAGGCCACCCGATGCATGGACTGCGGCATCCCGTTCTGCCACGACGGCTGTCCGCTGGGCAATCGCATCCCGGACTGGAACGACCTGGTGCGTACCGGCAACTGGGACGCCGCGGTGGAGTCGCTGCACGCCACCAACAACTTCCCGGAATTCACCGGCCGGCTCTGCCCCGCGCCCTGCGAGGCGGCCTGCGTGCTCGGCATCTCCGGCGGTCAACCGGTGACCATCAAGCAGGTCGAGGTGGAGATCGCCGACGCCGCCGCGGCGCGCGGGTTCACCCCCCGCCCGGTGCCGGCGCCGTCGGGCCGGTCGGTCGCCGTCGTCGGCTCCGGGCCCGCCGGGCTCGCCGCCGCCCAGCAGCTGGCCCGCGCCGGTCACGCGGTGACGGTGTACGAACGCGACGACGCGATCGGTGGCCTGCTCCGGTACGGCATTCCCGACTTCAAGTTGGAGAAGCGGCACATCGATGCCCGGTTGGCCCAGCTCACCGCCGAGGGGGTGCGTTTCCGCACCGGCGTGAACGTCGGCGTGGACGTCACCGCCGAGCAGTTGCGCGCCGAGCACGACGCGGTGCTGCTGGCCTGTGGGGCGTTGCAGGGCCGGGACACCCCGGAGACCCCGGGGCGGGCGCTTCGGGGCGTACACCAGGCGATGGCGCACCTGGTCGCGGCGAATCGCGCGGTCGCCACGGCGGCGACCGACCAGGCCGGCGTGGTGGCCACCGCCGAGCGTCGGCTGGCGCCCGCGGTGTTGCCCGACGGCACGCCGATCGACGCGGCCGGCAAGCACGTGGTGATCATCGGCGGAGGTGACACGGCGGCCGACTGTCTCGGCGTCGCGCACCGCCAGGGCGCCGCGGGCGTGCACCAGCTCGACCTGTACCCGCAGCCGCCGCAGGAGCGCGACGAGGCACGGGATCCGTGGCCGACCTGGCCGTGGGTGCTGCGTAGCTACCCGGCGCACGAGGAGGGTGGCGAGCGGGTCTTCGCCGTGGCGGTGCAGGAGTTCGTGGACGACGGCACCGGCCAGGTGCGGGCGGTGCGGATCGCCGAGGTGACAGTGGAGAAGCGCGACGGCCGGCGGGTCGTCACTGTGGTGCCGGGCTCCGAGCGGGAGTTGCCGGCCGATCTGGTGCTGTTGGCGATCGGTTTCGAGGGCACCGAGCAGCAGCCGCTGCTGGCCCAGTTCGGCGTGGCCCGCAACCCGCGGGGCGCCATCGACGCCCGCGACGACTGGCAGACCGACGCCGACGGGGTGTTCGTGGCTGGTGACATGCACCGGGGCGCTTCGCTGATCGTCTGGGCCATCGCCGAGGGGCGGGCGGTCGCCGCGGCCATCCACAGCTATCTGGGCGGTGTCGGTGCCTTGCCGGCCCCGGTGGGCCCGGCCGCGCAGGCTCTCGCCGCTCGCTGAGGTGCGGGCGTCCGGTCGGTGCGGCAGGTCCGCCGCCGCATCGGCCGGGCATTCCCGCTGGTGAAGCCGCTCACACATGTGGGCAAAAAGGTTTAAGCCGGCAAGACTTGCCGGCTGCCGAACCGCGCCGCGATCGGTGTGAATGATCATGCTGCCGATCGCTGGAGGTTCGTCGTGGCCAGAGGTGCCACCTTCGCCGCGTTGCGCCACCGCAACTACCGGATCTGGGCGCTCGCCGGCTTCGTCTCCGTCATCGGCACCTGGATGCAGGTCCTCGGGGTCAACTGGTACGTCCTGAAGGAGACCGGCTCCGCGACGTCAATGGGCTTCGCCGTGCTGCTCCAGGCGGCGCCCACGCTGCTGCTCAGCGTCTGGGGTGGTGTGCTGGCCGACCGGCTGCCCGCCCGCCCGTTGCTGATCGCCGCCCAGTGCGCCCACGCGGTGCTCGCCGCCGGACTGGCGGCGGTCGCCCTGACCGGGGTCGGCGGTCTGCCGCTGATCTTCGCGATCTCGCTGGCCACCGGTGCCGTCTCGGCGATCGAAGGCCCGGTGATGGGGCGCTGGGCCGCCAGCCTCGTCGACCGGGAGACGCTGGGCAACGCGCTGGCGCTCGGCTCGCTCAGCAACTCCGCCGGCCGCATCCTCGGCATGAGCCTCGGCGCCGTGGTGGTGGCCGCCGTCGGACCCGCCCTGCTGTTCGGCATCAACGCGGTCAGCTTCGCCGCCGTGGTGGTGGCGCTGTTCGCCGTACGCCCGGCGGGCGTGCCCGGGCTCCCGGTCCCGGAGGTCGCCCGGACGCGGGGCGGTGCCCGCGCCGGGTTCGCCTACCTGCGCGGGCAGCCGGTGCTGCTCCTCGCGCTCGCCCTGTCGTTCGTGCTCGGCAGCCTGGGCCGCAACTACCAGGTGACCATGGCCGCGATGAGCGACGGGCCGCTGGACGCCGGTGCCTCCGGGTACGGCCTGCTGTCGACGGTGTTCGCGGTCGGCACCGTGGTGGGCGCGCTCGTCGCGGCCCGGCGGCGTTCCCTGGGTTACCGGACGCTCGTCGTCGCGGGCCTGTTCGCCAGCGGGTTGCAGATCGTCGCCGGCCTCGCGCCCGGCACCTGGAGCTTCGCCGCGGTGATCCTGCCGATCGCCGCCGCCGCGGTGGTCATCGACACCACCGTCGGTACCCGCGCCCAGCTCGACACCGACGGCGCGATGCGGGGCCGGGTGCTCGCCGCCCTGGCGGTCACCGGCTCGGTCTCCGCCGCGGTCGGCGCCCCGCTGCTCGGCTGGCTCGCCGAACATGCCGGGCCCCGGCAGACGCTCGTCCTCGCCGGAGCCGCAGCGGCGATCGCCACGACGGCGGCTGGCGTCGCCCTCGATCGGCAGCGCGGCCGTGCGGCGACCCTCGCGCTCGTCGTTCCGCGACCCCGCCATCCGGTACGACGAGCGGCGTTCCGGGCCGCCCGCATCGTGCGGCCCACCGGTGCGGTCTGCGTCATCGTGCCCGCCGAGGCCGGTGCGGTGCGGTCGGGCGGGGTCCGGCTCCGGGAGTTGGCCACCGCCGGGCCGGTGGCGAACCGCTGAGACAGCGGTCACCCTCGGTGGCCCGCTTCCGGGACAGGGCAGACTGAAGATCATCGTTACGCTGCGATCATGGACAATGAGGAGCGGCTACGGCGAACCCGCCGATGGCTGTGGGTCGTGCTGATCGGGCTCTTCCTGAGCGGTGTCACCGCGTTTCCGCTGGAGATCGAGGTGCGCTGGCTGCTGCGCGTACTGGATCCGCTCGCCGGCCACCTGCCCGCGCTGGTCGCCTGGATCGAGCGGGTGCACACCGGGCTCGTGACGGCCGGCGAGGACTACCCGTTCCTGCTCTACGGCACCGACTGGCTGGCCTTCGCCCACCTGGTGCTGGCAGTGGCCTTCTGGGGGCCGCTGCGCGACCCGGTGCGCAACGTCTGGGTGGTGCAGGTCGGCATGATCGCCTGCGCCGGCATCGTTCCGCTGGCGCTGATCTGCGGCCCGATCCGGGACATCCCCTGGTTCTGGACGCTCATCGACCTGTCCTTCGCGGTCGGTGCGTTCCCGCCGCTCTGGTTCGCGTACCGGCACATCCGCGCCGTAGAAGCCGCGACCCGGTAACCCCGGCCGCGCGACCCCCGCCGGTCGATCATGGAGTTGTGGTGGGCAGAAGATACGCCCTTACCTGATATGTCAGGCACCACAACTCCATGATCGACGTGGCCGGGGTGGGGTGGGGTGGGGTGGGGTGGGGCGGGGCGGGGGTGGGGCGGGGTGGGTTAGTGGGACATCAGCTCGTGGGACTCGCGGATCTTGGCCCAGGATCTGGGCTCGGTCGGTGGGGCGGCCTTGCGGGCGGCGCTGGCCACCTCGGGTCGGCCGGCGGTGAAGAGCCAGGTGGTGAACAGGTCGTCCAGGTCCAGTCCGGAGACCCGCTCGGCCAGGGCCTGGAACTGCTCGATGGTGCCGTTGCCGTACCGGCGCTCGGCGGTCCAGGTCGGCAGGATCTCGAAGAACGCGTCGTCACCGACGGCCAGCCGCAGCTGGTGCAGTGCCATCGCACCCCGGTCGTAGACGGCGTTGTCGAAGACCCGGGCGGCGCCCGGGTCGCCGGGCAGCACCTGCCAGAACCCGTCGTCAGCCGGGTAACTGGCGTAGGTGAAGTCGAAGACCTCCTGGGCGGTGCCCTCGCCCTGCTCCTCCGACCAGAGCCACTCGGCGTACGAGGCGAAGCCCTCGTTGAGCCAGATGTTGCGCCAGTCGGCCACCGAGACCGAGTCGCCGAACCACTGGTGGGCCAGCTCGTGCGTCACCACGTAGGTGTTGGCGCCGCGTCGCCAGAAGCCCGGCCCGTACACCGGGCGGGTCTGCGTCTCGAGGGCGAAGCTGATGCCGTCGATCGGCCCGGCCACACCGCCCTGCGCCTCGAACGGGTACGGGCCGAAGATCCCGCTCTCCCAGTCGACGATCTCGGCGGTCCGCTCGATGCTGGCCCGCGCGGCCGGCCCGAGAGCGCCCAGCGACGTGCTGTACGCGTTGATCACCGGCTGGCCGCCAGGGGTGGTGTCGGTGACGATGTCGTACTGGCCGATGGCCATGAAGGCCAGGTAGGTGGCGGTGGGGGAGGTGGTCCGCCAGATCCACCGGGTGCGGTTGCCGGCCTCGGCCAGCGGCGGCCTCGGCTGCACGCCGTTGCTGATCACCTCGACGCCGGTGGGCACCGAGACCGAGATGTCGTAGGTGGCCTTGTCCAGAGGGTGGTCGTTGCTCGGGAACCACCACCACGCCGACTCGGGCTCGTTGACGGCGAGGGCGCCGTCGTCGGTACGCGTCCAGCCGGTGTAGCCGTTGACCAGGGCCTCCGACGGGATACCGGAGTACCGCACGACGATGGTGAGCTGCTGGCCCCGGGTCACCGTGCGGGCCGGGGTGACCACCAACTCGTGCGCCCCAGCGGTGGTGCTGCTCGCCGCCCAACCGTTGACCCGGACCGACTCGACGTCGAGCAGGAAGTCCAGATTGAACGTCGAAAGGTCCTCAGTGGCGGTGGCGAGGATCGTGGTGGTGCCGGTGAGCAGGTCGGTGGCCGGTTCGTAGCGCAGCCGAACGTCGTAGTGCTCGACGTCGTAGCCGCCGTTGCCGTAGTCGGGGAAGTAACTGTCGCCCAGTCCGGGCGCGCCGGGTTGCGGCGCTGCGGAGACGACCGGACGGCCCCAGCCCGTCGGGGCGGCCTGGGCGGGGGTGCCGGCGAGCATGGTGCCGGCGGTGGTGAGGGTCAGGGCGGTGGTGGCCGCCGTGAGGACTCGTCGCACGGGGTGGACTCCCTCCATCGGGTGTTCGCCACGTCAACCTAATCGACAACTGTGAACGTCGCTGGCCGCCACACCCATCGTCGGCCGTCGTCCTCTGGCGTGCGTTGCACCGCAAGGTCACACTGTGTTGATCGGAGGTGACACGTGCGGCGCTCGGAGTTACCCAGGCGGGAGTTGACCGGCCAACGACAGTCGACCGCTGGTCGGGAACGCCTGCCGGCCGGCGGCTTGGAGTTGTTCACGCTGCTCGCCCGACTGTTGCGGCGACCCCGCCGCGGCGAGCGCCGGCTGCCCCTGCTGTGGCTGGTCCGCTCCGACACCGCGGATCTGATGGTGCCGCTGCGCCGGTTCCTCGGCCAGGGCCCCCGGCGGCGGGTCCCGCACGCCGTGCTGGACGCCGACGCGCCGACCGGCGCTGGGGACGTGCCGGCGCTGCTGCGCGAGCTGCACCGGCAGCTCTCCCTGGAGGCCTTCGGTGCCGCCCGGCTGCGCTTCCGGCACTATCCGCTCGCCGACTGGCTGATGCAGCAGAGCCTCAACCTGGGCATCGACGCCGACGACAGCCGCGCGGCCCTGGTCCGCCGGCTGCGCGACCGCAGGGGCCCGCGCACGCCGGAGTCGGTGCCCTCCGGCGGCGACGCGGTCAGCATCGTCTCGCAGGTGCTGCTCTGGCTGGTCCGTCGCGCCGTGCCGGGCGTGCTCTTCCGCGCCGCCGTCTCCGGTCGGGTTCCGGTGCTCGGGCGGCACTACAACTGGTTCATGCGCCAGCAGTATCTGGCGCCCCGGCAATCGGTCACCTTCCTCGGCTTCGCCGAGCGTCTCACCGCCGGCTGGCGCGACGGGGAGCAACCCGACCAGGTCAACAAGCTGCTGCTGCACGCGTTCCTGGAGGACCTGCGGCAGGCGTACCGGCGTCGCCCGTGGCGCCTTTCGGACTGGCGGCGCACCGCGTACCCGGCTCTGCTGATCGATCACGTCGCCCCCGGCAACGTCGGCGGGGAACTGGTCCGCCTGATCGGCGACGTCCGCACCGAGACCGGCCGCAACGACCCGCTGCTGATCGTCGCGTCCGGTGGGCAACCCCCACCGGACCTGCCCGAACCGCACCCGTTGACCGAGGCCGACGAGGCGTACGACGAGTGGGCCGGTGCGCTGCCGGAGATGCGACGGCTGCGCCGCCCGGCCACCTGGCTGGTGGCGCTGCGCCCCGACGAGACCGACACCGGCCCACCGTCGCGTGGCGGGCTGCGGCCCTTCTCCGCGCCCGACCCGCCGTGGTGGTCGCGGCGCTTCCTGCCGACGGCGCTCTGCCTGGTGCTGGTGGCGGTGCTCGGCCTGTGGGTGGCCAGCCGGTGGGGGCCGGGCTGTCACCCCTCGCTCACCGGCCAGGTCTCGGTCGAGGTGGCCGGCAGCGGCGAGTGTGTCGGCTACAGCGACAGCGCCGCCCAGGTGTTCAACAACGACCCCGGCCAGGACCGGCTGCGCACAGTCCAGGAGCGCATCTTCGCGCAGAACCGCGCCGCCGAGGAGGTCTGGCAGCGCAGCGACCGGCGGCGGCCCTTCCTCACCCTGGTCTACCTCGGCACCCTCACCGGCAACCGGACCCGCGCGGACGAGGAGTCGTACGTCTCCGAGCGCGAGGAGCTCGAAGGGATGGCCACCGCCCAGTACGCGTTGCTGAAGGAGTCGGCCGGCGCCGACGGCGCCGCGCTGCTGCGGATCGTGGTCGCCAACGCCGGCCGCCAGATGATCTACGCCGACCGGGCGGTGGCGATGCTGGCCGAGCTGGCCCGGGACGACCCCACGGTGCTCGGGGTGGTCGGGCTGGTGGAGAGCCGCACCAGCACTGCCCGCGCGCTGCGCGAGCTGAACCAGGTCGGGCTGCCGGTGCTGGCGCCCACCCTCTCGGCCGACAAGATGGACGCCAACTCCCGCCTCTACCTCCAGATCTCCGCACCGAACAAGGACCAGGTGAAGCTGGTCGACGCGTACGCCAGGCAGGTGCTGAAGGTCGACGAGGCGCACGTCTTCTACACCACCCTGGAGGGCAGCACGCTCACCGAGGACCTCTACGTCGGCACCCTCGTCGACGGGCTCCGACAACAGTTCGGCCCCCGGATCACCCGCCTCGACGAGTGGCGCACCGGGCAGCGGCTGACCGACGAGTGCGGCTACCCCGGGCTGCTCTTCTACGCGGGCCGATGGTCGGAGTTCGACGGTTTCCTGCGGGCGTTGCGCGAGTGCGGCGGCAACCCGCCCCGACACCTCGTCGCCGACGACTCGGCCAACCGGTACATGGCCAACCCGGGGCTGCGCGCCGCCGCACCCGGCAACCTGCCCGTCACGTACGTCTCCAAGGCGGCCCTGGCCACCTGCGCGGCGCTGCGGGCCGCCCAGGACCGGCGCGACGACGCCCGGGCGACCTTCCTGTCCTGGATCCAGGCCGACGACCTGCTCGACCCGCCGCGCTGCCGGCCCGACTCCGAAGAGCAGGTCGGTGAGCGGGTCAGTCTCGCCTACGACGCGTCGATGATGCTCATCCGGGCCGTGGAGAGCCTCGCCGCCCGGCTGCACCACGCCGACCCGCGGCAACGCTGGGAACCGGACTCGGTCAACCCGGTGGCCGTGCACGCGGAGGTGCTCCGGCAGAACGCCGGGCAGGGCTACCCGGGGGTGGCCGGGCTGATTCGGTTCACGCCCGACTCGGGGGAGCCGGTCGACAAGCGACTGGCCCTGATGCGGGTCGAGCAGGTGCCCGACGTGGCGAGGGCGCCGGTGGAGGTGTTCCGCTGCGGGGCGGCCGACGGGTCCGCCCCGGCGGCGTGCGGCCCCGCCTGACCGGTCCGGCGTGACACGTCCTCGCAGGACTGTCCGGGTGCCACCGGTGTCCGTTAGGGTTCCTGGGACCAGGCGGCCGTGGCGTTGGGGGCAGAGGGTGGGCAGGCTCGCGTCGGCGTACGGGCAGGCGGTCAACTCCCACCGGGCGGCTCGCGCGCATCTGGACACCGCCCGCAACGCCCTGGGAGCGGCACCGACCGCCGTCGCGCCGGCCGGCGCCGACGACCTGGTGACCCGCCTCGCCCGCCTCGGCGGTGCCCTGGCAACCCCGGCCCCGGGCGTCACCCCGCTGACCGACGAGCCGGCCGCGGTGCGGATCGGCGAGGCGTCCACAGCGGACGGCGGCTTTCCGGTGCTGGTCCCGCTCGGCGGCGGCCACCACCTCGCCCTGGACACCGACGCCCGGGACCCGCAGGTCGCCGGGCTGCTGCGGGCGCTGGTGCTGCGGTTGGTCGCCACCGCGCCGCCCGGCCAGGTCCGCGTCGCCGGCATCGACACCGCCGCGCTCGGCGCCACCTTCGGCCCGCTGCGACCACTGCTCGACGCCGGGGTGCTCGACCCGCCGGCCACCGGCGAGGCCGAGGTGGCCGCACTGCTGGACGCCGCCGAGCAGCACGCCCGCGCCGCGCAGCACGGCCAGCCCGCAGCCCGTCGTCTGTTGGTGGTGGTCGCCACCGACGCGCCGCCGCCCCGCGAGCTGGCCCGGCTCGCCGCGCTCACCCACGCCGGCCCGGCCGCCTCCGTGTGCGTGCTGCTCGCCGGCCACCCGTCCCGGCTGCCCGGTGCGACCGTGCCCCCGCTGGGCGGCACCACAGCCGTGCGGCTCAACCAGGGGTACGCGCACGTCGGCGACCCACCAGGCACCCCGTTCAGCGCCGACGGCAGCGGGCTCGCCGCACCCGTCCTGCTCGACGGCGACCCGCCGCCGGCCTCGGTCCGCGCGCTCGCCGAGCACCTCGGCACCGCCACCCGTCGCGCCGACGCGTTGCCCTTCACCGACCTGCTGCCCGAACGGCGCTGGGCCGAGTCCGCCGGCAACGGCCTGCGTACGGTGGTCGGCCGGGTCGGCGGCGGCGCATCCTTCGACACCGCGCTGACGCTCGCCTTCGACGACGCCACCCCGCACTGGCTGGTCGGCGGGCGTACCGGCGCCGGCAAGACCGTCTTCCTCCTCGACGTCCTCTACGGGTTGGCCGCCCGCTACTCGCCGGCCGAGTTGCAGCTCTACCTGCTCGACTTCAAGGAGGGCGTGAGCTTCACCGAGTTCGTGCCCACCGACCGGGACCCGTCCTGGTTGCCGCACGCCCGTGCCGTCGGCATCGAGTCCGACCGCGAGTACGGTCTCGCCGTGCTGCGCGAGCTGCGCCGGGAGGCGCAGCGCCGGGCCACCGCGCTCAAGCGGCACGGCGTCACCAAGCTCGCCGACCTGCCCCGGGACAATCCGCTGCCGCGCATCGTGGCGGTCATCGACGAGTTCCACGTGCTGCTCGCCGGCAACGACGCGCTGGCCCGGGAGGCCGTCGACCTGCTGGAGGACCTGGCCCGCAAGGGCCGCTCGTACGGCATCCACCTGGTGCTCGCCAGCCAGAGCATGACCGGCATCGAAGCCCTCTACGGGCGGGCCGAGGCGATCTTCGGGCAGTTCGCGTTGCGGGTGGCGCTGCCCGGCGGTGGTGGGGTGCTCGACCAGCTCAACGACGCCGCCGCGGCCCTGCCGGTCGGCTCCGCCGTGGTCAACACCGCAGCCGGCGCGGTCGGCGCCGACACCGTGCTGCGCTTCCCCGACGCGCACGCCGCCACGGCGGACCTCGCCGCGTTACGCCACGACCTGTGGCAGGCCCGCCCGCCGGGCTCGCGGGCCCCGGCGGTCTTCAAGGGGTACGAAGCCGCACGGATCGAGGACGACAGCACGTTCGCCGGGTTGCGCCCCGGTGGTCGACGCCCGATGGCACTGGTCGGTCGGACCGTCGACGTGCACGGCACCACAGCACTGTTTCTGATGGACACCACCCCCGGTCGGCACCTCGCCGTGGTGGGCACCGCGCCGACCGGCGCGGATGTGCTGCGGGCCGCGACGCTCAGCCTGGCCCGCCAGCACACCCCAGGCGACGCCCGGTTCGAGCTGGCTTGCCTGGTCGGTGCCGCCGACGCGGTCGCCGACGACACCGAAGCCGTCCTGCGGGCCGCCGGCCACCCGGTCGGACGCCTCGACGCGGCGGGGCTGCGCGACCGGATCGCCGCGCTGGCCGCCGAACCCACCGGCCGCGAATACCTTGTGGTGTTCGGCATGGACGCCGCCGCGCCCGTCCTCGGTGCCACCGACCCCGGCACGTTCCGTTCCGGCCTGGACGACCTGCGAACCCTCCTGCGTCAGGGCCCCGGGCAGGGGGTGCACCTGCTCGGTTGGTGGCGAGGGCTGCGCCGGCTCGGCGACGACCTCGGCGGCACCCAGAACCGCGACGACGTCGCCTGCCTGGTCGCGCTCAACGTGCCCGGCGCCGAACTGGCCCTGTACCTCGGAGCGCACGACCTGACCTACACGCCCCGCCCCGACCGGGCACTGCTGATCGACAGGCACGACCAGCGCACCCGGCTGATCGTCCCGTTCGTCGGCGACGGGCACGACCCGGACGGGGAGCGCTGACAGTGTCCTTCGAGGAGTACGCGGCCCTGGCCCGGCAACTCTCCGCCCAGCACCGCGCCGGGGAACAGCACGCCGCCGCCGAGTCCGCGCGCCGCCGCGACCTGCACGCCGCAGTCGACTACCTCCAGCAGCGGCTCACCGCTCAGGGGCAGCGCCTCGACCAGCTCGGCCGAGCCATCGGCGTCGACCAACCACCCGCCGCCCCCGCTGCTCCCTCCGGCCCGAGCGCGGGTCAGGGGACGGGAACGCCAGGCGAGACCGCCGCCTGGCCCGCCCCGCCGTCCGGCACCGGGTCACCCTCCGCTGCCACCGCACCCGGAACCGGGGACGGGGAACCCGCCGGCGCAGCCGGCGCGCCGGGGCGGGCGGGGGTCGGGGCGTACCCCCAGCTGCCGGCGGGGGAGGCGCGGCTGGCGCTGCCGACGGCGGTGAGCCCGGCGGGCGGCGGGGTGCCCGCGCAGCGCGCGGCCGCGGCGGACCCGGCGATGGAGTTGGAGCTGGCCCGGCGGATGGCCGACGAGGCCGACCGGCACGGGCAGCAGGCGGAGTTGCTGGCCCAGCGCCCGGCGCTGCTGCCGACGTGGTCGCCGCTGGCGAGAGCGGTCGCCGTTTACGCCGGGTGCGGCGCGGCGGCCGGGGTGCTCGTGCTGATGCTGGTGCTCGCCTCCGGGGTCGGCCTGGTGGACGGGTTCACCCTCGGAGCGTGGATCTGCGCGGGGTTGCCGGCGGTGGCGTTCTTCGGCGGCTACCTGGTGCTGGGCCGCTGGGGGCGGCCGGCAATGGTCGCCGGCACCCCGCCGCGATATCTGCCGCTCGGGTTCCTGATCTGTTTCCTGGTGGTGCCGATGGCCTACTGCGCGTACCTGCTGATGGTCCGCGGTCTGCGCTGACGACCGACCTGGAGTGGCGCCTGGTCGTCACCGCACACGGGCGCCGACTGTTGGGCACGGATCAGTCCAGGTGGTAGATGACGCCGCCTTCGTCGCTGAACTGCTGCTCAATGCCGCTGGTCGAAGGGCTGAAGACGCGGCAGGAGCAGTCATCGGCGGGAGGCCCCGCCGACGCCTCGGCGTAGTACCAGACCTGACCCACCTCGGCCCTGAACGTGCGAGTGCTGGCCCGTCCCACCTCGATCGCCCGGTGCGGTTCACACTGAGCGTCGAAGATCCACAGCACGTACGGCTCACTGCCCGTCGAGGCAGTGCCCCGCAGCGGTTCTCCCCACCGGCTTTCGGGGATCTCCCGTCGGAAGTAGACCAACGCGTCGTCGCCATGGATCTTGGCGATGCAGGACCGGTAGAGCGCTGCCCGAGACGCCGGGTTCGGACTGGGCGCGGCTGTTGCCGACGACGACGACTGAAGGCTGCTGAGGATGCTCTGCCCGTCGCCGGTCGCGACGGAGACGGCCAGCAGGAGGGCGAGAAGCCCGAGGAGAGCGCCGGACAGCCCAATGACGCGAGCTCGGCGACCACGACCAGCCGATGTCGTGTCTGTCCTCTGAACCGTCACACCCCGTCACTCCCTCGGCAAGCTGTCACCGAGTCTAGGAGGCATCGCACTCGGGCGTGGTCCCGAGCTTGGGATCGCTGCTTGCCGACGGCATCCGCGTTCACATCAAGTCCGGCGAACTTGCGCCGGGAGACAAGCTGCCCTCGACCTCTGGCCCCAATTTCGTGGTGCCACTTCAGATCTTGGACAGTTTCCGTTATGAGCTAACGGAAACTGTCCAAGATCTGATCGCGTTCCGACTCGGTCGGGCCCCAGTGGGCAAACTCCGTCAGAGTCGCCAGCGTGGACGACAATGCCCACGGTGACGCGAGGGCGAGCGGCCGGTCGCGCTGGGTGCGCCAATCTCGTACGCTCCCATGTGGTCTCTGCCGGTGCGGTGGTGGAGGCGATGGTCGATCACTGGGAGGTGCGCGTGAGCGCAGCACAGATCATCGCGAGACTGGCGGCGGCGTCGCAGAAGCTGGACGAGGCGAAGGCCAAGACCGCAGCGGCAGCACAGGACGCCGCCGAGGCGCGAGCACTCGTCGCCGGCGCGCTGGAGGGCGTGGCCGCCGGTCCACTGGTCGGAATCATCGACTCGTACCGTCAGGCGCTCGCACAGGCGTCGCAGGGTGGCGACCCGGCCAAGCAGCACGTGCAGGAGACGATCGCCAAGGTGCGAGCGCTGGGAAACTGATCCCGTCACCGCTGCCGACTTCGGCTGTTCGCTCCGGCGGCAGTGATCAGGTGATGAAAAGTAGGTGTCGGAAGTGGTTCTGACCTACTTCTCATCACTTGATCATCGGGTCCCCCCCGGCGGCGTCCTGCGGCGATGGTTTGGCCGCGCTTCAACGGGTGATGCGGAACGTCTGCTCGAAGTTCGGGTAGTCGCAGACGTCCTGGTTGCACAGCTCGAATCCGCCGCTGATCAGCGCGACACCCTTGTGGAGGACCAGCCCGTCGGGCTGCACCCACGCTCTCCCGGTCACGGCTTGCGGCTCGCCGGTGCAGCTGTTGAGGGGCGCCCAGCCACCTGCGTAGGCGGCCCTGTCGCCCGACCGCTGCCGGACGATCAGCTCGGTCGCGCCGGACAGGCCGGCTGGGCAGGTCACGGTGAGGGTGATGTCCACAGCGACGCCGCGGGCGACCAGGGTCGCGGACGTGACGTCGACGCTGCTTGCCGCGCTTGCCGGCGTCGGCGCCAGCACGATGGAGAGTGACAGCCCGAGTAGTGCGATGGCGGTGATGATGCGGCGCACGACGGTCCTCCTTGCCGGAGTGGGTGCTTACCTTCCGTCACCCTAGCCCTCCGCGGCACTGAGGGATATCAATCGATCGTGGGTTCGCGTTCGATGACGACGGTGCCTCCGTCCGCGCCGTCGGTCCGCACGTAGCGCCGAAAGAATCAGAGCGCCCGAAAGAATCAGCCGCGCGAGCGGGGCAGGCAGCACTTCTTGTACTTGGCGCCGGAGCCGCACCAGCAGGCGTCGTTGCGGCCGGGTGGCCAGGCGGTCACGCCGGCCTCGTCGAGGCTGTCGGCGTACTCGTCGAGGGTTTCCTCGGCGGTGGGGTCGCTGCCGGTGCGTTCGGCGAAGGCCGCCAGACCGTCGACGGTCCCGGCGACCACGCCCAGGTCGGCGCCGCCCATCGCGGACGCGTCGACGAGGGCGCGTTCGAGTTGGGCGCGGTGCTCGTCCCAGGTGGGCGGGTAGCTGTCGGCCAGCGCCGGCCAGCGCAGCAGCAGGGCGTCGAATTCCGCCTGCGGCCAGAAGAGCAGCGTCGCCGGGCCGTCGTCGACGGCGTCGAGCGCGTGGGTGCTCGCGGCGCGCAGCCGGTCGGCGAGGTTGTCGTACTCGTCGTGGGGTAGGCCTGCCTCTTCGCGGAGGTCGTGCCGCCGCTGGGCCAGGCCGTAGATCATGGCCGCGGCCTCGTCCTGGGCGTCCTCGGACGCGTGCTGCTGGGTGCGGGTCCGTTCCAGGATCGCGTCGAGCGCCCCGGTGAGCCACTCCAACGCCGTGTCGGTGTGGCCGGACTCGGCCAGCTCGTCGACCAGGTACGTGGCTGCGGGGTCGGTTTCCAGCAGCGGACGCAGGGCGGTCAGCTCGGCCATTCCCTCGTCCGAGCGGCCGAGGCGCAGCAGCAGACCGCCGCGCACCGCTCGGGCGTACGCGTTGTCGTCCGGCTGCTCGGCGATGGCGCGGGTGGCCAGGGCGAGCGCGTCGGCCAGGTCGCCGGCCTGTTCCAGGATGTCCGCGGCGACCAGCAGGGCGTACCCGGTGTCGTCGGGGTCCGCTACCCGCCCCTCGTCGACGGCGCCCACCAGTTCGGCGACGAACGCGGCCGGGTCGGGGCTCTTGAGGCCCAGGGCGCCGATCTCGTCGATGCGGTCGGCGGTCAGCAACTCGGGCATGGGCGCTTCCTGAGGAACGACGGACGGGGAGCGGTCAGCGTACTCCGGAATGCGTCGCGGCCCGGGCGGCGAACCGCCCGGGCCGCGACACGTTCTGTTAGCGGGTCGCCGGCATGGTGGCGAACTCGCCGGCTAGCTCCGACTCGACGATCGTCGCGGCGGACGGCCGGCGACCGGCCGACGCCCGCCGGGCGGACGGGACGGCGAGGGCCGCGAGCGCGGCGGCCAGGGCGATCGCCGTGAGGACGAGAAACCCCGTCGTGAAGCCGGCCTCCCGGGGCAGACCGTTGGCCTGCGGGTGGGCGGTGATCACGCCGCTGACCACTGCCGCGCCGATCGCGCCGCCGATGGTGCGGATGTTGGCGTTCATGCCGGTCGCCACGCCGGTCTGGCTGGCGGGCACGCTGGCGACGATCAGGTTGGCCATCGAGGCGAAGGCCAGGCCGATGCCGAGGCCGACCAGGCCACCGGCGATGGCGACCTCCCAGCGGGTGGCGTGCGCGGTGGCGAGCATCGCGGAGGCGGCCACGTTGAAGGTGGCACCGGTGGCGAGTTGCGCCTTGGCGCTGAAGACGGCTTGGAGTCGCCCGGCGACGACGCCGGCGACGAACATCGCGCTGACCATCGGGAGCATGAGCAGACCGGCCTGGCTGATGCTCGCCCCGAAGCCGTAACCGGCGGCGGTCGGGGTCTGCAGGAACTGCGGGAGGAACGCGTACATGGAGAACATCGACGCGCCGTAGAGCAGGGCGACCAGGTTGGTGGTCCAGACACCCGGAAGGCGCATCATCCGCATGTCGATCAGCGGATTCTTCGACCGCAGCTCGGTGACCAGCCAGCCGACCAGCAGCACCACGGCGAGGGCGAGCAGGCCGAGCACCCGGGTGGAGGTCCAGCCCCAGGCGGCGCCCTGGCTGATCGGCAGCAGCAACGCGACAAGCCAGCCGGAGAGCAGCAGTGTGGCGCGCCAGTCGATGCGACCGGGGGTGCGGACCGGCGACTCGGGCACGAACAGGTGCGCGGCCACGGCGGTCAGTCCGACCACGATCATCGGGATCCAGAACAGCCAGCGGTAGTCCAGGGTGCTGACGATCGGGCCGGCCAGCACGATGCCCAGGCCACCGCCGACGGCGACGATGGCCGAGATGGCGGCCACCGCTGTGGAGACCCGGGCAGCCGGGAACTCGTCGCGGATGATGCCGAACGACAGCGGGAAGACCGCCCCGCCGATGCCCTGCACGACCCGGGCGAGGATGAGGATGCCGATGTTCGGCGCGATGGCGGCCAGCAGGCAGCCGAGGGCGAGGGCGGCGAGCGAGACGACAAGCATCCGCTCCTTGCCGACCATGTCGCCGACGCGTCCGAGGATCGGCGTGAAGATCGACGCGCTGAGCAGGTAGGCGGTCAGGACCCAGGTCACTGTGTTCTGGGTGGTGTGCAGGTCCTGCTGGATGGTCGGCAGCACCGGGGTGATCAGCGACTGGAGCATCGCGAAGAACCCGGCGCCGGCCGCGAGCACGGTGAAGGTGAGCCGACGCGAGCTGCGCCGGGAGGTCACTGCCACGAGAGAAAACTCCCTGATTACGTACGGGAATGAAGGCTTGTCGCCCGTCGTCCGTGACGGGGTGGTCTGTCGGGGTCCGGGCGATCGGGGTGGCCAGGCGGCGATCGGGCGGGTCCCGAGGTAGAGTAACCGGAGGCAGGCCTCCGGGATTCCGGAGGGGTGCCTCCGCTAAGCTAGCGGAGGGCGTCCTCCGGATGCAAGCAGAGTGAGGTGACGCACGTCATGACCAGCCCGGGGCAGGCGCCCGAGGTCTTCGCCCAGCGGCCCAAGCGGGCCGACGCGCGGCGTAACTACGACGCCCTGATCGCGGCTGCGCGCGAGGCGTTCGCCGAGAACGGCGCCGCCGCCTCCCTGGAGGACGTGGCCCGCCGGGCCGGCGTGGGCATCGGCACGCTCTACCGCAACTTCCCGACCCGCCGGCACCTGTTCGAGGCCGTCTACGTCGAGGAGGTCCGGGCGCTGTGTCACTCCGCCGAGGGTCTGGCCGAGCTGCCACCCTGGGACGCGCTCGTCGCCTGGCTGCACCGCTTCGTCGCGTACGTCGCCACCAAGCGGGCGCTCGCCGAGCAACTGCTGCACGACTCCGAGATCTTCACCAGCTGCCGGGCGGAGATCTTCTCCGCCGGTGAGCCGCTGATGCGTCGGGCGCAGGTCGCCGGTGTGGTCCGTGACGACATCGGCTTCGACGACGTGGTGCGGCTGATCAGTGGCCTGACCATGGCCCAGTTCCCGTCACCCGAGCAGCGTGACCGGGTCCTCGGCGTGGCCCTGGACGGCCTGCGCCCGCCCGCCGCCCCGCGCTGACGCTCTGTCCGACCGCGCGGCGCTGAACGCCTCACCCGGTCGCGCGGCGCTGAACGCCGCGTCCGCCCGGCGCTGAACGCCCGCCCGCCGATCAGCGGTCGACCAGCAGCAGCCACTCGTCGTCGAGGCGCTCCACTGTCGTGCCCGCCGGCCAGCGGTGGCCGCTGTCGGCCACCGCCCGGGCCTGCTCGACCTGCGGTGGCCGGCTGAATTCGGTGTCGCGGAAGCTGACCATGCTGTGGAACCGGGCCCGGCCGAAGTTCGCGGCGTCGACGAAGCGGGCCCTGTCGAACAGCGCCTCCGCGCCGAACACCGTCCAGCGGAACAGCGCCATGTTCGTGAAGCGGACGGCGTGGAAGCTTGCCGACCGGCCGAACTCGGTGTGCTCCATCGACAGGGCGCCCTCGAAGACGGCCTCCCGAAACGAGGTGACGTCCTCGAAGCGGGTCGCGTCGAAGCTGGTCGGCTGGCCGAAGGTCACCCGGCGGAACGAGGTCGGGCCGGTGAAGCCGGCTCGCCGGCAGGACAGACCGCCGGGAAAGGCGGCACCGTCGAAGCTGGCCTCGCCGCCGACGCGAATGCCGTCGAGGACGACCTCGCCGCCGGCCACGAGCCCGTCGAAGACCACCTCGTCGAAGGTCGCCGCACCGAAGAGCAGCCGCCCCCGCGACGTCGCGCCCGCGAAGGTGGTCGTACCGGTGAACACCGCATCGCTGAAGGTCGCGTCGACGAGCGTGCAGCCGACGGCGTCGAAGTCGACGAGCGTGGCGCCGGCCAGGTCGAGCGTCAGCTCCGGCCAGTGGGCCGCGTCGTCCGCGCGCAGGTGCCGGGTCAGCACGCGCTGCGCGCTGCGCCGGACCTCCGTCTCGCGCGGCTCGCCGTCAGGCGCCGGCATCCGCAGGTACGCGCACAGCACCGCCGCGATGGTCGGGCGCTGCCCCGGGTTGTCCTGGCCGAGGCGTTCCAGCGCGTGCAGGCCGCCGAGGCGTACCGCCGCGCTGTCGTTGCCGAGCAGCTCGACCGCCCGGGTGTAGAGCTCGGTCAGTCGACGCTCCGCCGCGTCGTGCTCGGCGGCCCCGGACTGCCGGTCCTGGTGGCGCTGCGCGGCCTCGGCCACCGCTTCAGCGTGTGCCTGCACCCGGTCCCGGTGCACCTGGTCGCGTGCGGCGACGCTCTCCTCGTGCCGTTGCGCGCGTTCGGCGATCCACTGGCGGCGGGCGGCGAGCAGCAGTGCGAGCCCTCCGCCAGTGCCGGCGACGACGGTCAGGCCGGTGCGGATCGCGTCGATGCGCAGCGTGGCGCGGGTGTCCGGTTGGCTGGCCCGGTCGGCCTCGCTGAGCAGCAGGTCCAGCACCAGCCAGCCCAGGGCGATGGCGACCAGCAGGCCAACCAGGACCAGCCACCACGGCATTACCCGCAGCTCGCGCTCGGTGGGTTCATCGACAGCCACGGCGACAGCATGCCAGCGACCGGCAGCGTCCGATATGGAGCGGAGCGGTATGACCGTTTACGCCCCCGCCGGAACAACGGGTTACCGGCGCGTAACAAGTCATTGACGTTTCTAAATTGTTGCGGGCATGATCGTCGCACGGTCGACCGGACACCCCCACCCACCTGCCCGGTTCGCCGGGTGCCTCCCCCCGGAGGTGCAGCCATGCTGCTCCGAAAGACCGCCCTCGTCCTGGCCCTCGCCACCGCCGCGCTTCTCGCGTCCACCGCCACGGCGACCGCCGCCCCCGCTTCCACCACCGCCACCAGCACGACGCCCTTCGCCGCCGCGGCGGCCAACCCCGTGATCGTGGTCGGCGGGCTCAGCGGCGTCGCCGTCGCGTACGAGCCGATCGCCGCCCGGCTGCGCGCCGACGGCTACCGCGCCTTCATCTACCAACTACCCGGCCTGGGTCTCGGTGACATCCCCACCTCGGCGCGCGCGTTCGCCAACTACGTCGACCAGGTACGCGCCACCACCGGCGCGGCGAGCGTGGACGTCGTCGCCCACTCCGAAGGGGGCCTGGTCAGCAGGTACTACCTCAAGCGGCTCGGCGGCACCGCCACCGTCGGTCGCTACGTCAGCCTGGGCACACCCCAGTACGGCACGTACGTCGCCAACATCGTGGCGTTCCTCGGCCTGGGCAGCTGTGCCGGCGTCGTGGCCTGCCAACAGATGACAATCGGCTCGGCGTTCCTCGCTGACCTCAACGCCGGCGACGACACCCCGGGCGCGGTGCGCTACACCACCATCCGCACCCTCCAGGACGAGTTGGTCCGTCCGACCGGAAACGCCGCCGTCAACGACGGTGCGAAAAACGTGCTGATCCAGTCGTACTGCCCGCTGCGGGTGGTGGGGCACCTCGGCCTGGTGCTCGACGGCACCGCGTACACCATCGTGCGCGGCGCCCTGGTCGATGGCTCGGTGCGACCCAACTGCCTCGCGCTCTGACCCGCTCCGGTGCGGCGGTCCCGAGGGGACCGCCGCACCGCACCCGCGACACGGAGTGTCGGGTGCGCGACGATCCCCGGAAACGGTGTGGCAGACATCAGATGCCCTCGATAGCCTGCTCCGGCTGTCCATTCCCGACAGTGGATGACGCCCGCCGAGAAGGAGCAGCGCTCATGACCGAGCCGCCCACCGTGCCGCCGGAGAACACCCCGCCGACCGTGCCGCAGCTCGACGTCCGGGCCGCCCAACCGCCGTCGGCCGACACCCCGCCACCCACCGGTGGGTTCGCCGACCGCCCACCGGGCTACCCGAGCGCGCTGGTCTGGCTGCGTGCCGGGATCCTGCGGGACTGGCGCGGCGTGCTCGGCGCGTTCCTCGCCACCTGGTTCTACCTGCCGGTCGCGCTGCTCCTGGCGTTCTGGGGCGGTCTCACGTTCGGCGTCGTCGGGCTCTTCGCCGTCGGGACCGGCGCCGACGACCAGGTGCCCCAGGTGCTGCGCGACGTCCCGCTCATCGGCCCCCTGGTCGAGGCGTTCCTGACCCGCTCCGGTGGGATGCTCGGCGGCGTCGCCGGCTTCGCCATCGGCTTCCTGGTCGGCTTCCTCGCCGTGCTGGCCCTGCCCTGGATGGGCGTTGCCGACGAGCCCTTCGCGCTGCTCACCGGCCTGATCGGCACTGTCGTCGCGGCGGCGCTGATCGGGGTCCTCTACACGCTCTACCGGGTGCTGCTCGAACCCCGCCTGCTGGTCGTCTCTGGTGCGCGC
The DNA here is from genome assembly GCF_040649115.1 of Micromonospora sp. NPDC049049. Lineage (NCBI taxonomy): Bacteria > Bacillati > Actinomycetota > Actinomycetes > Micromonosporales > Micromonosporaceae > Micromonospora > Micromonospora sp. NPDC049049. The sequence goes on from NZ_JBEZEX010000038.1 coordinate 52,392, forward strand.
CAGCCCAGCCGCCGCGAGTACGCGCGGCTTCGCCCCGTGCTCGACGACTGCGCCCGACGGCTCGGCCTGCCCAGCGTGCCCCGGCTGCTCATGGAGGACGACCCGGTCCTGAGCAACGCCCGCACGTACGCCCGGCACGTGGTGGTCACCACCGCCGTGCTGGCCGAACCGGACGACGAGGTGGCCGCGCTGCTCAGCCACGAGCTGGTGCACTGGCGCACCGGGGACGAGATCACCAGCGCCTTCGTCCGCGGTGTCGGCCTGCCACTGACCCTCGCGCACGCCCTGCCGACCTGGCTGATGCGGACGTTCCCCCATCCGGGCACCAACTTCGTGGTCTTCGTGCTCTTCTGGCCGGTGCTGCTCACCATGCGGTACGTGGTGCTGCCGCTGCACGCCCGCGACGTGCGCGCGGCCGAGTACCGGGCCGACCTCGGCGCCGTGCTCACCGGGCACGCCGACGGGCTGCGGCGCATTCTGGAACGGCGGCTGTCCTTCGAGACCGGCCGCAGCGGCTGGGACGAGGCGGTCTGCGCCACCCACCCGCCGCACGAGCTGCGGCTCGACGCGTTGGAGCGGGCCTCGGTGGCCGGTATGCCCTCCGGCGCGACCGAGCCCGTCACCGTCGACCGGCTGTTCAACGACTCCGGCCCGGTCGGCACCCGCCGCACGTTGCTGCTGGTCGGCGCCGTCACCCTGGTCGCCTGCCTCGGCACCAGCGGCCTCGGCGTGGTGCAGTGGGCGTTCTTCCGCCCCCAGGCGGCGATCGACGGCTACTTCTCCGCGCTCGCCGACCGGGACAGCGAGGCTGCCCTCGGTTACCTGACCGACCAGGGCAACGGCACCGACCGCGACCTTCTCGCCAAACTGCTGCGCGGCAAGGGCTACCAACCACCGACCGACGTCGAGATCAGCTCGTTGGAGCGCGACGGCGACACCGCCACCGCCACCGTTGCGTACCGGCTGGGTGACGCGCGCCAGAGCAGCACCCTTACCCTGCGCCGCGAGGACGAGACCACCGCTGGCCTCTTCCACGGCTGGCGGTTGAGCGGTGGGCCCACCCCGCTCAACGCCGCGATCGCCGACCCCGGGGTGCGGCTCAACGGGGTGGAGCTGCCGGTCGCCACCGAGGGCGCTCCGCTGGTGCTGCTGCCCGGCGGCTACACCGCGACCGGCCCGTCCAGCGCGCTCAGTGAGACGCCGGGCGAGACAGTGCTGGTGGGCCCGGGGGAGACCGCCGCCACCCTGCAACTGGCGCCGGTGCTCAAGCCGGCGGCGATCGAAGCGGTCGAGGCCCGGGTACGCGCCTGGTTGGACGAGTGCGCGAAGCAGACCGTGGCCGCCCCACCCGGCTGCCCGTTCCGCTACTACGGCGGCACCACGCAGAAGATCACCTGGAAGATCCTGGAGTACCCGAAAATCGCCGTCGAGTTGACCGGCCCGAGCACCGCCCGGGTGTCCACCCCGGTGGAGACCCAGGGCAGGGTGCAGGTCAGCGGCACCACCACGTACTTCGGCAGCAGCTCACCGTTCACCGACGACGACGCGCTGACCGTCACGGGCGTCGCCACCGCCGACGGGGACGACGTCACCTTCCGACCCTCCGACAACTGACCGGGAGACAGACCGTGACCGACAGCGACATCGCAGCCCGGCTGCCCGTCCGGCTGACCATCAACCCCCGGCAGCGGCAGTCTCCCTCGGTCGATCTGCTGACCTGGATCCACCGCCGCCCCGAATACCGGCCGGTGGTGCGCACGGCCGGCGGCGGCGGGGGCCGGCCGGGCTTCAGCGACGCGGTGATCATCGCGGTGCTGGCCCAGGGGCTGCTTCCGGGGCTGTTCAACCTGTTGCAGTCCTGGGTCGACCAGCAGCGCACCGAGGCCAGCATCCGGATCCAGGCCGGGGACACCGAAGTGGAATTGCAGGTGAGCGGGCGCACCGACTCGGCGCGGCTGCTGGCCCAGGCGACGGAGGCACTTCGCGCCGCCCGGGAGCCAGGCTCGGAGCCCGGCTCGGATGCCGCCGGCTGAACTGACGGCGTCCCGCTGCCCGGACGCCCCGGGCTGCCCCGGCACCGTCCCTCGGTCCGGACGCCGCCGGCCGAGCACCTGGCCGAGCGGTACCAACAGTTCCTCCTCATCGCTCTCGGCGAGGCGAT
>NZ_JBEZEX010000039.1:0-53746 GCF_040649115.1 Micromonospora sp. NPDC049049
CGGGCGGTCGCCGGCGACCGCCCGCACGCCGGCCAGGGCGAGCAGGCCGACGGTGAGCAGGTGCAGGCACCAGGTCAGCGTGCGGGTGGCGGGCGTCAGCACCGCAGCGGTGGTCTTCACAGTTCTTCCAGCCTAAGCGGCGATTCCCGCGCGATGCCTCCATCGAAAGTTAGAGCCGGCGTGCAGCCTTTCGACCCGCCACATGCTGTCCTGCGCCAGAAGCAGACCCAGGGGGTCAGCGGCGACGGTAGAGGCCTACCGAAGTTCACCTTCACCAAAGGCGGGTCAAAGCGATGTTCGTCGCCTGGAGAGATCTGAAGTTCGCCAAAGGGCGCTTCGCCCTGATGGGGACCGTTATCGTGCTGATCACTCTGTTGGTCGGGCTGCTGTCCGGGTTGACCGCCGGCCTCGGTCAGCAGAATGTCTCAGCGATCACCGGCCTACCGGCCGACATGATCGCGTTCGCAGCGCCCGGCAAGGGCGAGAAGCCGTCATTCGCCAACTCCACCATCGCGCAGAAGCAATGGCAGCAGTGGGCGACTACCCCGGGCGTGAAGCGGGCGCAGCCGCTGGGCATCACCACCACCAAGGCCACCGCCGGCACCAGAAGCACCGCGGCGTCCGCCTTCGGCGTCCAGCCGGGGTCGACCCTCGCACCGGCCACCGACCAGATCGGCGAGCACGCGGCCGTGCTGTCCGTGACCGCCGCCGAGAATCTTGGTGTCGCCCGGGGCGACACCTTCACCCTGGCAGGGCAGCAGGTGAGCGTCGCCGCCGTCAGCGGTGACGCCTCCTACAGCCACACCCCCGTCATCTGGACCAGCCTGGACCTGTGGCAGAAGCTCGCCCCGGCGACCGACGCCAACGACGGCCCCACCGCCACCGTCATCGCCCTGAACATCACCTCCGGCGCCGATGTTCAGGCCGCCGACGCCGCCGCGGGCACCAGGACGGTCTCCACGGCTGACTCACTGTCCGCAATCGGCTCCTACACCTCCGAAAACGGCTCACTGCAGCTCATGCGCGGCTTCCTGTTCGCGATTTCCGCCCTGGTCATCGGCGCCTTCTTCACCGTCTGGACCATCCAGCGCAGCGGCGACGTCGCCGTCCTCAAGGCGCTGGGTGCCTCCACCGCGAACCTGCTCAAGGACGCCCTCGGTCAAGCCGTGGTCCTGCTGACCGGCGGAACCCTGCTCGGCACCGCCCTGGCCGCTGGCCTCGGCGCGCTTGTCGCCGGCGCGGCCGTGCCGTTCCTGCTCACTCCCACCACCATCCTCGTCCCGGCCGCCGTGATGATCGCGCTCGGCGCGCTCGGCGCAGCCCTGTCCATCCGCCGCATCACCTCCGTCGACCCACTGACCGCCCTGGGGAGCGCCCGATGAGCCTGCACCTGCACGACGTCACCCTCACCTACCCCGACGGCGATACCCGCCTGACCGCCCTCGACCAGGTAACCCTGACCGTGCCCAAGGGCAGTCTGACCGCCGTCGTCGGACCGTCCGGCTCCGGCAAGTCCAGCCTGCTCGCCGTCGCCGCCACCCTCATCACTCCGGACTCCGGCACCGTCACCATTGACGGCACCACCACCAGCGGCATGACCCACGGCGAACTCACCACCCTGCGCCGCAACAAGATCGGCATCGTGTTCCAGCAGCCCAATCTGCTGCCATCGCTCACCGCGGCCGAACAGCTCCAGGTCATGGCACAACTCGACGGCCGCTCCCCGGCCAAGGCCCGCAGCCGGGCGATGCAACTCCTCGACTCCGTCGGCCTCGCCGCCCAGGCAGCCCGGCGCCCCCACCAGTTGTCCGGCGGCCAACGACAACGCATCAACATCGCCCGCGCACTGATGAACGACCCCACCGTGCTGCTGGTCGACGAACCCACCAGCGCTCCGGACCGCGAACGAGGCGCCACCATCATCGACCTCATCACCCGCCTCACCCACCAGGAGGCCACCGCCACCGTTCTCGTCACCCACGACCGGACCCACCTCACCGCGGTCGACCAGATCACCAAGGTCCAGGACGGCCGACTCACCATGTCGGCGCTGACGCGGGGAGCGCGCGCGTAGACAGCCACGCGGACGGTAAGAACTGGTGGGAACCGTCCGTTGTCGCTCCGCTATCGCGTATTCCGTAGGCCACCGAACCGGTCCTCACGGTGAGCCGACCCTTGATGCACGACGAGCCTCGAGTCGTACGCCTCAACCCGGCGGACCGGCCAGGCATCCTCCGCGGTCTCGAAGTAGTACGTCGCACAGCCAAGATGTCGTACTCGTCGCCCCCGTGATGTGCTCCACCGGCGACGGGAGTAACGGTTCACCACGAAAGACTTCAGTCCTGGCTTGGCATGCCGTCTTCAAGCGTGGGGCTCAGCCGCTGAGATCAATGCTCGCCAGGGCCGAGGAACAGCTCGGCCAGCCGGGGTAGCCGCCTCCGCATCTCGTCATCGTTGTCGAAGTCGAAGTCCTCACCCATGTCGGGCTCGCGGGCCTCGTCGATGCCATTCGCAGCGTGCTGGCGGGCCTTCATCGCTTCGTAGAAGGCGTCGTCGTTACCACCTGTGACCTGCTCGTAGGCCTCGCTGGCTACGTAGTTCACCGACTCGGCGAACAGCGTGCCGTCGTCGTCCTCGGCCGCCGCTTGTCGTACCGCGGGATGGTCAGCCAGTCCGTCGGGCGAGGCCAGGACACGCTCGTACCACTCGCGCCCCAGCGCGATGACTCCCGCCCGGAAATCTATGAAGCTGTCGTCCGAGCATCCACCGCCGATCAGGTACGCAGCCGCCCACACGTCCCAACGGTAGAGCGCGTCATGGAGCTGATCGAACAGCTCCTGGAACTCGAGGATGCCCTCCGATGATGTAGCGGCCAAACGCGTCACCAGTGCCGCGGCAACGGCCTCACCGTCGTCGCCGGTCCGCCCGTCGAGACCCGCCCCGGCCGACCTTACAACCGCCCAAAACTCATCAACGTCCACGGCGCGAGAGTCTCCCACGACCAACTGACACAACTCATCCCTTGCAACCCAGGCACCAGTCGCGAGCAGCCGCTCAAGCCCTCCTGACCCTGAACATGCGTCGATGGGAGCGAGCCGGTCGATACGGACAGCGGTTGTCTCGGCAGGTGTAGGGGTAGCGGCGCAGACCGCCAGCGCTCGAAGCCATTCGCTACGCACCATGAGGGCGTCGCCGAACGCCGGTCACGCGAAGGTCGTCGCCGGCTCGGTGGGGTCCGGTTGGGAGGTGCACGGATGAGTTGCCGGCTGGCGGCACATGCCGTGTGCATTGAGGAGGGGCGTGTGCTGCTCGCCCATTATGTTTCGGCGACGGGGGACACGAACTGGACCCTTCCGGTGGCAAGGTTGAGCAGGCGGAGGATCCGTTCGATGCTGTGGTGCGGGAGGTCGCCGAGGAGACGGGCTGCGTTTCGGTGGTCGAACGCCTGCTAGGCGTGGACTCGCGGGTGATTCCTGCCGCTGAGACGCGTCTGGGGATCGAGCATCAGAACGTCGGTATCTTTGCCAGGTCCGGATCACTGGTGGTGTCCTTCGGCCCGAGGCGAACGGCGAGACCGCCGAGTCGGTCTGGACATCGATCTCAGATGTCGCCGGTCTGTGCCGGTCGTCGCTGGTCGATGTCGGTCTTGCGCTGGCGCGAACGCTTCCGGCGACCGGTCACGTCTCTCCGGTTGCGGTCGGCGGCCTGATTCGGCACTGACGCGCCGTCCGGGCGACGACAGAGAGAACAGTGAGTAGTCAGTGAGCTTGGAGATGGCTCACTGTTGGGTCCTCAAGCCGACCCGGCCTCGTCTCGAACTCGTTGCAACCCGCGGGGGTTCGAATACTCAGGAGGGCTGAGTATTCGTCATCAGGTGGCCGGCTCGACCGACCCCTAGTGTTGCCGCGTGGTGACATTCCTGCGTCGGTGGACCCTGCGGGCCGCGAGCTTCGCCCTGACCTGGCTCTACACCCTCTACCGGATCCATCCGGCGGTGTGGCGGCTCACGGCACGTCAGTACCGTCCCTACATGGGCCGCTTCGCCCGGCTACACGCCTGGATGACCTGCCAGTTCGCCGCGATCGACGTGCCCGCGTACGGCGTCTTTCTCCGCCGCCACCACTGGCGGTTCCGCTGGTTCGATCTGTCGTCCTACCCGCCCACCGACAAGCGGTCGTACGTGCAGGCGTACCCGGAGGCGCAGCGTTGTCGGCACGGGCAGATCGAGATCGCCGGCAGCGTGGTCGACGAGTCGTCGGGCTCGTCCGGCCAGCCGTTCAACTGGATCCGCAGCCGCCGCGAGCTGCGCTCGGTGCACAAGAACCTGGCCGGCTACGCGACAATGGTGTTCCCGTCCGAGCGGCGCTTCGTCATCAACGCGTACTCGATGGGCGCCTGGGCCACCGGGACCAATACCGGCATCGCCATGTCGGCGATCGCGATGGTCAAGAACACGGGGCCCGACCTGCGGAAGATCGTCGACACCCTGTTGTACTTCGGCCCCGGCTTCGACTACATCGTCACCGCCTACCCACCGTTCCTCAAGCACCTGCGCGACAAGCTCGACGCCGATGACTTCCCCTGGGCCGAATACCGCATCAGCGGACTGGTCGGCGGTGAGGGGATGACCGAAGCGCTGCGCGACTACCTGGAGGAGCGCTTCGTCAAGGTGCGTTCCGGCTACGGGGCCAGCGACCTCACCATCGGCATGGCCGGGGAGAGCGACTTCAGCGTCTGGGTCCGCCGACAGCTGCGTACCGACGCCGCGCTGCGGACCGCGCTGCTCGGCGCCGACGAGCACCGGCTGCCGATGGTCTTTCAGTACAACCCGCTGGAGACCTACCTGGAGACCACAGCGGACCACGAGGTGCTCTGCACGATCAACTCCACGGCGATGCTCAATCCCCGAGTCCGCTACAACATCGGCGACGAGGGCCGGCTGATCTCGTACCCGGATGTCCTGGCCGCGATCGCCGATCCCGCGGCGCGGGCCGCCGCGGACCGTGCCTGGCAGGTCGACCGGATGCGTCTACCACTGCTGTTCCTGTACGGCCGCAAGGACAGCACGATCTCCTATATGGGCGCCAACATCTACCCGCAGGACGTCGAGTATGGCCTCTATGCGGGCAATCCCCAGGCGCACCTGCTGCAGAGCTTCTGCCTGGCGGTGACCGAGCAGGCCGACCTGGAGAGCCGGCCGGTGGTCAACCTGCAACTCCGCGAGGGCCTGGCGCTCGACCCGGTGCAGCGGCGAACCCTCACCGACACCTGCCGCGCGGGAGTGTTGCGCCACCTCGCCGAGGTCAGCCGGGACTTCGCCGAATCCCTCGCCGAGGACCCGTCCGCGGCGGACCTGCGGGTGGAGGTCCACGAGTACGGCACCGGCCCGTTCGCCGACGCGGCGTCCAGAATCAAGAACGTCTACCTGGTGAAGGGCGCGCCAGCATGAGGACCACCGACTTCTCCGCCGCGCCCGCCGTGGGCCAGGCGACAGCCATGTTCGTCGGCGCCACCCGTTACCGGGGGCCGCGCTCGATCATCACGCTCACCCGGACCTGGATCCGAATGGTCCGGCAGATGAGACGGATGGACGGATACCGCTGGCACACCGTCTACTACCAGTTCCCGTTCACGCTCGGCACCATCGCCTTCTTCAGCGACCGTGACGCGCTCCTGACGTTCGCCCGCAGCCGCCATCACCGGGACCTCATGTGCTGGGTGACCGATCACGGCACGAAGAACGCGACAGGCGGCTACATCCGCCTCTACAACGCCGAGCCAGAGGGCTACAGCAACGGCATCTGGCGCGCCGAGTCCGACGTCATGGCACACATACCTACGTTCACGCCGCTCTCACGTGAGACGTCCGGCCCGCCGGTGCACCGCGCATGAGAGTGGACCCCGTGCAGTCGCGGGCCGACCTGCGCGCATTCGTCGACTTTCCGCTCCGGCTCCACCCGACCGACCGGTACGTACCGCTGGTGTCCTCGGTCATCGCGGCCCACCGGGACGCCGCCGAGCTGTTCGTGGTCCGCGACCGACGCGGCGAGGTCGTGGGACGCACCAGCATGCACCGCAGCGCGCCCCTCGACGACAAGATCGGCCCACGACAACTGTTCGGGCACACCGAGTTCGTCGACGACGACGATGTCTTCACTGCCATCATGGACGCGGTTGCGACCCGGGCCGACGGTCGACACCTGTTCGGGCCGGTGGCCCTGCTGCCCAACCAGACCGGCGGGGTGATCACCTCCGGCTTCGCCGACCGGGGCTTTGTGGACTCGGCGTGGAACCCCCCCTACTACCCCAAAATGTACGAGCGGCACGGCTTCCACCGTCGCTTCGAGGCCGACACCTGGCTGGTCGATCTCGACGGTACGGCCCCGGCTGCTCGGCCCGCAGCCGGTGCTCCGGCCGGAACCGACCACGGTTTCACCTTCGACGATGCTCGGATGGCCGCCGAACGGCTCGTCATCCGGCACGGCTCCCGGTGGCACCTGCGCAGCCAACTGCCGATCCTGCGCCGGATGCTCAACGCGAGCTTCGCGCAGTTGGGCTACTACACCGACATCTCCGCCGAGCAACTGGCGGAGCAGACCGACGGCCTGGCGTTCCTACTCGACGAGGCGCTGCTGCTCTGGCTGGAGAAGGCCGGCCGACCCGTCGCGTTCGTCGTCACCGTGCCGGACATCTCCGACTACCTGATGAGCGTCGGCGGTCGGCTCGGCGTACTCAATCAGCTCCGGCTTCTCGCCAGCCGCGGCCGGTACCGGCGGGACGCGGTCCTCATCATCAAGGGCACCGTTCCCGATGAGCAGGGCAACGGGTACCTGACGCTGCTGTCCCGGGAGTTGCATCGCAACCTCGCCCGCAACGGCTACCGGACGCTGCGCAGCACCTTCGTCGAGCGGACGAACGTCGCTTCGGCCGCTCAGTACCGGCGCGCGGGTGGGCGGCCACTGCACGGGTACACCTTCTACGAGCGAGGAACAGCGGTGTGAGTTGGGTCGAGCAGTTGCGGGCTGCCGAGGCGATCTGCCGTCGGGCACCAAGCGCACACAACACGCAGCCGTGGCGACCGGAATACCACACCGACGAGATCACCATCGATGTTGATCCCGCGTGCCGCCTGCCCGACTCCGACCCGACCGGGCGTGACCTGACCCTCGGTATCGGCGCGTTCGTCGAGACATGCCTCATCGTCTCCGCCGAACTCGGCCTCACCGTCACGGTGGCGCCCGGTCCACGACTGGTCCCCGCAGCACAGAGGTACACGACTCCGTTCACGATCGCCGACATCGAGGCCCGCCGGGTCGCCCGTGGTCCATACGCACCCGGGTACGTCGACGACGCCGTCCTCGCCGATCTCGAGCCGGGTATCGCGCACGTCCCGACCCGAGATCTCGTATCGGACCTGGCCGTCGCCGACCGGTGGATGTTCCGCACACCTGCCGTCGCCGTCGAGTTGCGGGACTGGCTGCGTCTCAGTCCACGCCATCCGCAATATCACCTCGACGGACTCACGGACCGGGCGCTCAGCCTGTCCCGGACCGAGGCGCGTGTCCTGTCCGCCGCGCTGCGCGCGTACCCGGTCACCCGCCGACTGGGCCTGCCGGCGCTGCTGGCCGCCAGCGGCCGCGGCCTGTTGCGCTACGACGGCAGCGTCCTGGTCCTCCTCGCCGTCGACGGCGACGACCAGATCACCTCAGGCCGACGTCTGCTGCGTACGTGGCTGGCTCTCGCCCGGCACGGCCTGGCGGTCCATCCGCTCAGCCAGCTTATCGACTGCCCCGCGACCGCCGGTCGGCTCGCCGACCGGGTCGCCGGCCAACCGCTCGCCGTGTTTCGCGTCGGCCGACCCCGCATCGCCCCGGTCCGTTCGGCCCGCCGCGGCGAGCGATAGATCACTACGATCGCTAGCCTCGCGCGAGCTTCAGGGTTGCGCTGAGCGTCAACGGCGGTGGGGCAATGGGTCGTGTTGCCCCTCGGACACGAACCACAACCCCACGGTGCGCGCTGAGATCCACTGCAGCGCGCACCGTTTGCGTTTCGGTCTGGTAGGTGAGTCGCAGTCCGAGTTGCCGGTAGACCTCAGCTTTGTCGTCGGGGTCGGCGTCGCGCAGCACGGCGGCGATGTCGCCGAGCGCTCGGACTAGGTCGGCGATCTGGGAGCGGCTCATCCGGCGTGGCTCTGTCTGCGGGGTCGTTTGAAGACCAGCTTCGGCTCGTGTCCGTTCGGCCTGGGTTTCGGTGATCCAACCGGTCACTAGTGCGGGATCTGCGCCGGCGTCGAGGGCAGCCCGATATTGGGCGAACTTTGCGTCACAGGCCGCGATCGTGGCCTGCGCTGCGGCCGTCTGTGGCGTTGTGTCCGTTGGTTGGGCGTCGCACATGGCGGTGATCGTTCGATCGAGGTGGTCCGGGGTGAACGCAGATGCCAGCCACTCGTCGAGCGGGTCGGTGAGGGCGTCCTCGCGCAGGTAGACGTTGCGGGGGTGTTCGACCTCGTTGGCCAGGGCGTACTCCTGGGGGAAACGGCAGCGGTAGTAGGCGGCGCCGTGGTTGTACTGGCCTTGCATGCGTCGCTGACAGACGGCGCAGTAGATCATCCCCCGGAAGACGTAGGGGTTGCGGGCATCGCTAGCCTCGCGCGAGCTTCAGGGTTGCGCTGAGCGTCAACGGGCGCCGAGTAGGTGGGCAACAGGTTGGTTACGAGTACAACACCTGTCCTCGCTCATTCGGTGAACTCGGTCCAGGAGACAGCGCGGTCGAGCCGCTGGGCGGCGAGGTCGTCGACACGGATCATGAAGCGGCCGAAGTAGACGTCGTCACGGGTCTCGAACTGCACCAACGGGAGCCACTCCCGGCGGGTCCGCTGCAACTGCTGTTCCACGAGGAAGGCCTCCTGGGCGCGGTCGATGCCGGTTAGGCGGCCTCGCAGCTTCTTCTCTGCCATCTCCAGCTCAGGATCGTTGTACAGGTGGCCGTAGGACGTGCCGCCGGTGTGCCACGAGTAGCCGCCGAACTGGAAGGCGGCGAAGTTGGCGGTTGGCCAGAGCCGGTCGACCAGGGCACACAGTTCCCGACGATGCGGCATGTCGCGCGCCATCTGCTGCTGAAAGACGGACAGGTCCGCATCCTCCGCGATCAACCACGAGGGCAGGTCGGCGTGGACGACAGCGAAAAGGTCCTGCTCGGGGGCGATGAAGTCACGGTTCGCGTAGTAGGGATGGGCAGCGTAGTCAGCCGGCAACTGCGCCGCGGTCTCCGTGCCGGCCCGCACGTACAGCAGCCGCCCGTACTGCTGCTCGTCGCTGCGCTCACAGACGTCGTAGTCCTCTTCGTGATGCAGGAACACCAGCAGGGAGCCGTCCGACGGTAGCGGCAGGCGCTCGACCCGCGGTAGCGCGGCACAGTCGAAGGACGCGACGAACGGCAGTGGGTAGCCCTCCGGGTCGGTGGGCCACGGCATGCCGACCGGGAGCTGCGGTAGGCCGCCGGCCTGGCCGACGAGCAGGTCGGCGGGCCGCCCGGGCGCCAGGTCCCGAGGATGCGCTGCGATCTCGCCGTTGTACTGCTGACTTGTCCAGATGGCGAAGCGCAGCAGTTCGGCGAACGTCGCCGTCTCCGTCTCGGTGAAGCCCGCTTCGGTCGCGGCTCGCCGCAAAAGCCCGTAGTGATCCACGGACGTCATACTGACAGGCCTAATTCAGCCGGCGGTGGCAGGCGTCATCCGCTCTTCGGCTACTCGCCCACCGCGGCGGCCAGGATGTCGTAGTCGTGCCCTTGTGGTCGAAGCTGCTCCCGTCCGCGGTCAGCACCGCGGCCAGGGACTTGGTCTTTCAGCGGCTTAATACCGGTGCCCTGGGCGGGAGCGGCGCCCAGGGCGGAGGCGACGAGCGCGTTGGTGGCGACGGCGGCGCGGATCAGCTCGTCAGATAGCGCAGGTCCCGCACCGCCTCGCAGAACGCGACGGGGCCCAGGCCCTCGCACCCGCGTACTCCAGTCAGGGTCTTGGGCTGGTCCGGTTCATGCCAGTTATATCGAGGCGTATATGTGATCTCAACTGTCTGCGGCCAGTCGCGCCGCACAGTGGTGTGGTCCTCGCCGAAGCGCCAGCCCTTCGAGGTGAGTACGAATAGTTTCCGCGCGTCGATTTTCATGCCGGCGAAGGTAGCCGGGTCTATCTCGTCCGGTGTTGCCAGCTTGCGGCCTAGCTGCGGGAACGGCTGGATGATGGCGTAGTCGGCGAAGATCTCCGACCAGGCGGCCCGGTCGTCGCCGAGGTGCCACGGGTGCGGCACGGCGACGGTGGCCGTGTCGTCGAGCTGCCATGCCTGGTCGTGCAGGTCGGCGAACGTCCGGTCCTCGGCGACCCGGAAGCTGACGGTGCCGTGTTCGCCGGACGCCGCCCACACCAGCCGGTGGGTGAGCTGCCACATCAGCGGGTGATCCAGGAACAGGTCGCGGAACTCGGCCGCACTCCATCGGCGACCGGTGACCATGGCGTCCTCGATGGCCCGGATGCGCTCGCCGCCGATCTGTTTGACCTCCTTCTTCAGGTCGGCGAAACGTTCGTACGCCGCCGGTGCCAGTACCGGATCGTCGGTGGCGGCCGGCCGCGGCAGCCGGGACAACCGGCGTCCGTCTGGGGCCGCGATCCACGGCTGCAACTGCTCGTCGAGGTTCACCGTGAATCGGCGTGGCCCGTAGTCCAGGACCGTCCGGCCATCCGCGTCGAGACCCAGGTCCGGCACGATCCGGTCGGCGAGTTGCTCGGGGCTCAGGCCACGGGCGGCGGCTGTGCGGGCGAGTCGTTGGGAGGCGTGCTCGCGTAGACCGGCGGTTGACGCTCTGCGGCTGAGCCGATGCAGCTGGGTCAGGGCGAAGTCGGTGCCGATCGCGGCGAGCACGTCCATCGCGGTGCGGATCCGGGCGCTGGCGGACGACCATTGCGGGAGTACGGCCACCAGGTCGGCGACGGTGGTGTCGTCACCGAGCGCGGCGATGGAGACCAGCGCGATGCCGCTCTTCGGCGGGTATTCGGCCGCGCGCCACTGCTCGAGGACGGCCCAGGCGAACGCGCCCAGCTGTTGTGGCTCGCAGGTGTCACGGGCGGCAATGAGCTCCGGTCGCGGCTTGGTGATCGTGGAGAGGGCGAGCAGCACACACAGCCGGTGGACCGCCTCTGGGGCCAGTCTCTCGCCGGTGTCGCGGACGGTGACCTCGGCAAGCTTGGCGGGGATCAGCCATTCCGGCAGGTCCGGTTCCCGCGGCAGCACGCCGGACAGAACCGGTGGCACCACGCCCTGCGGGCCGGGGGAAGGCAGACCGGCGATCGCCTGGACGCGGGCCCGCCCGTCGTCGTCGAGGGCCGCCAGCGACTGGGGATACGCGAGAACGTGGTCGCGCAGCAACTCGATGACGAGTGGCTCGGTGGCTCTGGTGAGCAGTGCCCGCAGCGCCGTCCCGGGATCGCGCTTGGCCGCCGCCAGCAACGCCGGCCGGAAGTATTGGCGCTCGACCCGGTCCACGACGAGCCCGAACGCCTCTTTGGTCGGGATCGCGGCCAGCGCGGCGACGGCCCGTTTCACGTTGTCCGCGCCGTCGATGTGGCGGTAGTAGTCCTGCTGGTCCAGCATCGTCGCCCACCCGGCGCCGAGCCCGGCCCCGCCGTTCGCGACGATCTCCTCGGCCCGGGCGCGGCCCGGCCCGGCCAGGTGCGGGATCCACCGCGGCTCGGTGAGCACCATCGCGCCGAACAGGTCCCGCGACACCGCGTCGTCGCGCTCGGCGAGGACACGCAGAACCCGCAGCGGGTAGCGGGTCAGCACGCCCGACTTGAGCAGGTTCCCTGGCCGCCACGGCTTCTCGTCGAGGTGGTCGCGGACCAGGATCCGCATCGCGTCGTCGCTGGGTGTGCCGGCGACGAACCGGGCCGCATCCGGGTTGAGTCGTGTCGGCTGGTTCAGGGCGTTGAATTCGTGCAGGTAGAGCAGTTCCAGATAGAAGTCGTCAGCCAGAAAGGTGACGGCGGCCGGTCCCACACCGTCCAGCACCGTGACGGCGTCCCCGGGTTCCTCGAAGCCGAGCATCGTCCGGCGGATCGCGCCGCGCAGTTGCTCGAGATGTTCGGCGCGGCTCGCGGCCAGTAACAGGATCCCGGACATCGTGCGGTGATCGGCCTCGATCCACTCCTCCCGGCCGGGCTCGTCGAACCATGCCGCTGCCGCCGCACAGTCCTCGTCCACCCAGTCCTGCCGGGTCGGCATCAGGTAGGAGGACAAGATGCGGCCGGCCGGGAAGTTCCGATGCCCGGCCAGGACGGATTCCGCCTCCCTGTAATCCCGGTCCGACGCGACCGCGAGGTGACGCCGGACCGCCCGGGCCACCGCATACGTGGCGCCGAGGTCATCGCCGCGCCACCCCTGCTCGTAGGTGTCGCCCTCGGAGGCGCGGGTCCAGAGCTCACCGGTGTGGCAGATCTGGTTCGCCGCCACGACGGCCCGGACCGCGAACAGCAGCCCGGCCCGGGCCACCCATGCGTCCACCAGGGTCTGCCCGTCGGCGGGCACGTTGCGATAGACCACGAGCAGCGCTGCCACCGCAGCGGCGACCGGGTCATCATCCGGTGCCCGCAGATGCCGCTCGCCGGCGGCGACCAGCGCCGCGTCGAAGACGGCGTTACGGCCCAGCACGAGGGCACGTCCCTGCGTGATCCGGTCCGTCGCGAGGAGGTCCCGAAGCCGCTGCGCGGCGCCCGCCGGATCGGTGATCGCCGGCCGCCACCGGCCACCTCGCCGCGGATGGACACGGGCCCACCAATCCTTCGGCATGTACCAGGCGTCCTCGTCCGGCACCGTGAACCCGCGCATAGACCCTCCTCGTCGACAGTTCGCGGGGAGGGTAGTACATCGGTATGACAGATACTGTCCACAGTGGACGGCTTTCCAGGGGCCGCAGCGCAGCGGATGTGCGAGGGTCTTCCCGATATCGAACCGGCTTCTGAGGGTGACGGAGCGGGGCTGCGATCTGTTCGATTCGTTCGGATTCGAGCGGGTCTACGACGTTCCGCCAGCACAGATGCTCAACGGCATCCGCACGGTGGCAATGGGAGCCGAGATGAGGGCCTCGGAGGTGACCTGGCAGATGGTGGGCAGTACACGCGGCTGGCACCCATCCGGCCCGATGATCAACGCAAAGACCAGGTGCAGGGTCGCGTCGATCAGTTTGATCATCCCGCGGGTGGCCGGGTGCTGGACCATCGTGCTGTCCGCTGTCAGGCGAGCGGTCAGATCAGCCGGCTGACGCCGATCCAGTTCGGGAATCGCTATCCGGATCAGGCGACAGATGAGGCCCCGCCGGACGTCCAGCACGATCCGTTCCGCCGTACGCTCACTCAGCCACGTCTGTCCCGCGGCCAGCCGCAGTGCCCGGTACCACTACCTGCTCGACCGCGACGACGATCTCTTCAGGGCGCATCGGCGCGACCGTAGATCCCGCTCGATCATCCTGTCGATCCGCCCACTTTTTCGAGCGGTGCAACGTTCCGGGTGGGCGGTTCCGTTCTACCTCCGTCACGAGGAGGCAGTGGACTTGATAGCCGAAGACGAGCAAGCATTCCGCGAGTTCGTGGCGTCAGAGATGGCGTCACTGCGCAAGCTGGCGTACGTGACCTGCGGCGACTGGCACGCGGCGGAGGACGCCGTGGCCAATGCTCTAATCAAGCTCTATCCCCGCTGGCGGAAGTTGGACCGGCCCGATCTCTACGTCAAGACCATGGTCTACCGGGCTGCGGTCGACGAGACCCGTCGGCCGTGGCGGCGCGAGCGGTCGGCCGGTGACGCCATGCCGGACATCGCGCTGCGCGACCCCGCCGGTGCGATCGACGAGCGGATGCGCCTGCGGGCGGCGCTCGACGCGGTGCCACCCCGGCAGCGAGCCGCAGTCGTGCTCCGGCACTACCTGGCACGGCGACCTGGAGGTCGCCCCGCCCGCGGCGCACTTTGCGCTCCTGCCGCCGATCTTTCCCGAGCTTGACTTCTGGGTGCCGGCGGGAGAAGGCGTGCTGGCGCCGTTGACGGCACCCGCACCATTCTCGACGCGACGGACCTGACCCGCGACAACGAGGACCAGCCACCGCGCGGCTGATCGCAGCCTGGCCGCCATCCCCCGTGGGAGGCGGCGCCCAGCCGGGGGTGCGGGCAGCCCCCACCTGCACCCAGGCAGCCTGACCGACCGTCTTAACCAGACAGTCACCGGGGTGAGGAGCACCTCACCGGCCGGGCGTGAGGTCGGAGTACCAAACGGGGTTGCAGGCGGCCAATCGAGCAGTGGTCTTGGTGACGGCCAGGCCGTAGGGCTGGAATTGCACGTCGCGCTTGTCGATGTCCTCCAGCATCATCCAGGTGTGCTCGAGCGGGGTCTCGGTGAAGCACACGACCTTCTGCGTCGCCGCGTACGTCAGGTTCGGCTCGTGCATCGACGCCGGCCCGAACGGTGAGCGTGCCTCGATGTATCCGTCCCCGATCATCGTCAGCAGGTTCTCCCGGGCACTGGGCCGTCATTACCGAGAGCGTCACGGGTTAGGTGGATCAAGAAGGTCGACAGGTCGGTACGTCGTTGCAGAAGGTCCTCGATACTGGCCACAGGTCCACTTTGCAATACCTCTGGCGTAGCCGGGTGGGCTGCCCCGCCGCTTCCGGCATCACCAACCTCCACAACATCATCCTCGCCGGCTGACCACCCGCCCGGCCCGGGCAACGCCTACAGGCGCGGGCAACGACGGGCAAGATCGTTCTCGTCCCCGACGCCTGATGGTGAGGTAGGGCCGAAGAGGGCCCCGCGGTGATGAACAGGCACTCCACCGTGGAGCCGGGGACCTGTCGTTCTGAGGATGCCTCGAGCGAAGCGCCGTACACGCTCCGTGGCTATGCGGGAACCGAGGACGGCGCCCATGGCGGCGGAGGCTCGGCAGCAGGCGGTCTTCGCCCTGGCGGCCTGCCGGCACCGCGCCGGACGCGGCTGGATCTCAGCCGGTCTGATGCGAGAGCGTCACGGCGATCGCTGGACCGAACGCGACACTGAGCAGATAGGCAAGGTTGAACAAGCCCAAGGCTTCGGCCTTGTGAGAGCCGGGCACGACGCCGGTCGCTCGCAGGGCGAGTACGCCCTGGCCGGTCGCGGCGGCAAGGGACGCGAGTGCCATCGCCACCAGCAGTAGCGGCACGGCGGAGGCGACCGCAGCCAGCAGCGGCGCGGCGACGGCTGCGCCGAGCAATGCGGCGGCCGTCACGCGGTGTGGCACCCGCACGGACGCCGCGGTCAGGAACCCCGAGCAGAGGCCGCCGAGCAGGTACGGCGCCAGCAGCACGACTCCGCTCCGGGTGCTGTCCCAGCCCGCGTGCTCTCGCAGCAGATCTGGTGCGGCGTAGAGCAGGGTGAAGTTCACCAGGCCCACAGTGAAAACCAGCACGCACGCCGTGAGGAACCGGCCGTTAAGCGCCACTGCGGCGGGCAGAAAGCCGTCGGGGCGAACGTTCGTCCGGACCACGAGCAACACCAGCAGCACGACGGTGACCGGGCCGGCCACCAGCGGACGGTGCGGAGTGAGAACTGCCGCGGTGACCAGCATGGCAAGGAGAGCCATGCCGAGCGGATCGAACGACGCCGGCACCGCGTCCGGCGGTGTGGCGTCGCGGCGGGCCGCAGGCACGGCGGCCACCGCCAGCAGGGGCAACGCCAGCACCGCCTGCCACGAAAGGAGTTCGGCTACCAGTGCACCGGTCAGCGGACCGGTGGCCCCCACGATCGCCAGCGACGCGGCGACCACCCCCATCCGCCGAGGTGAATCGGCCAGTTTCATGGCCGTCACGCTGAGGCCGGCGGACCCCAGTGCCTGCACCGCCGCGCCGGCCACCAACGCCGGCAGTGTCGGCACCAGCACGAGGAGGATCGTCCCCGCGGCCAGCAGCGCGGCCGAGGCGGTCAGGGCCGTCCGTACGCCGCGGCGGGCCAGTAGCGCCGCCAGCAGTGGCGTACCCAACGCGATCCCCCAGCCGAAGGCGGTCACGCCGGCCGCCGCGGCCCCTTCCCCGGTGCCCGTCGCGCGCGCCAGGTCGTCGAGCAGCAGGGCCGGCGCGGCGATCCCGTACGACAGCGGACCGGCCAGCAGGGCCAGCCAGGGCGTGGCCACCCGCCGTGGTGCGACCTGTCCGTGACCGTTGGCGGTTCGGTGCCGCTGTAGATAATCCATGTCATTCCTCCGGTGTCGGCTCGGATCAGCCTCGCCGGGGTCGCTTACCGCCGACTGCTCGTCGACTGACGTTCGCCTTCGTGGCGTCGGCGCCGCGTCCCGGTGAGCGGGCCGACTGTCGATCGACGTTTCGCGGGCGGGACAGCCGACTGGCTAGTGTGAAGCGGTGAGGTTCGGGGTGCTGGGCGAGGTCGCGGTGTGGACGCCCGACGGCGAACCCGTCGCCGTACCCGGCCTGAAGGTTCGGGCTCTCCTGGCTGACCTGCTGGTCCATGAGGGGCATCCGGTGTCCTCCGACCGGCTCATCGAGGATCTCTGGGGTGACCGGGTGCCGGGCAACCCGCTCGGTGCGCTCCAGGCCAAGGTGTCGCAGTTGCGTCGCGCGCTGGAGTCGGGTGAGGCGGGTGGCCGTGCGCTTGTCGAGTCCGGTGATGCCGGCTACCGGCTGCGTATTTCGCCGGAATCGGTCGACGCTGGTCGCTTCGCGGCTCTGTTGGTGCGTTCGCGGGCGCAGCGGGAGCCAGTTGGCCGGGCCGCGGAGCTGACGGAGGCCCTGTCGCTGTGGCGTGGCTCCCCGTACGCCGACTTTGGTGACGAGCGATTCGTCCGTCAGGCGGTCGAGCGGCTCGACGACCAGCGCCTGGCGGCGTTGGAGGAACTGGCCGAGGCCCGGCTCGATCTCGGTGAGCATCACTTGCTCGCCGGTGAGCTGGCCGACCTGGTCACCCGTCACCCGTGGCGCGAGCGGCTACGGGCCGCGCACCTGCGCGCCCTGTACGGCTCGGGACGCCAGGGTGAAGCCCTGTCCGCCTACGAGCAGTTCCGTCGGCAGATGCGTGATGAACTCGGCATCGATCCCGGCCAGGAGTTGGCCGAGCTGCATCGGGCGATCCTGCGCCAGGACCGCGCGCTGCAGCCGCCGGCACCGCCGTCGTCTCCGGTCCGAACCAACCTGCCGGCGCCTCTGTCACCCGGTCCGTACGGCGGATTGATCGGGCGTGACGAGGCCGTCGAGGCGGTACGGGAGCGGCTGACGAACGGGCGGCTGGTGACCCTTACCGGAATGGGTGGGGTGGGTAAGAGCAGGTTGGCGCTCGAGGCCGCTCGTCTGCTGGCCGACACGTTCCCCGCCGGAGTGTGGCTTGTTGAGCTGGCGGGCCAGCCGCACTGCGACGGCCAAGCGCTCTCTACCGAGGTTGTCGACGTGGTGGCGGCGACTCTTGAGATCCGCGACGACGCCCCGGCCGGTCTGCCCGGTGATCGGCCAGGTGAGCCGATGGATCGGCTGCTCGCCGCGCTGCGGGACCGGCGGATGCTGCTGCTGCTCGACAACTGCGACCACGTGGTGACGCCCATCGCTGAACTGACCGAGAGTCTTCTCGGTGCCGCAGCCGACCTGCGCATCCTGGCGACGAGCCGTGAACCGCTCGGGATCCCAGGCGAGGTCGTCTTGCCGGTGCCGCCGCTGGAGCTGCCGGAGCCGGGAGCGACCGCGGAACAGATCGCCGGGGCCCCGGCGGTTCGGCTCTTCGAGATCCGTGCCCGCGCCGTCGAGCCGGGCTTCATCGTCGATCAGCGGAACACGGACACAATCGCCACCATCTGCCGGCGTCTCGATGGCGTACCGCTGGCGTTGGAACTGGCCGCGTCCCGGCTGCCCGTTCTCGACCCCGGCGAGTTGGCGGCGCGGCTCGACGATCGCTTCCGACTGCTGTCATCCGGTCGGCGTACCGCGCCCCCTCGTCAGCAGGGGCTTCGCGCGATGATCGACTGGAGTTGGGAGTTGCTGTCGCCCGGCGAACGGGCGGTGCTGCGCCGGCTGGCGGTCTTCGCCGACGGTGCCACCCTGGCTACCGCCGAGCAGGTGTGCGCGGGCGGACAAGTGGCGTCCGACGAAGTCCTCGATGTGCTGGCACGATTGATCGACCGATCGCTGGTCCTGACGCGCCACGGCGAGAGTCCACGACGCTATCGGCTCCCGGAGACGGTGGCTGCCTACGGTCTCGAACAGCTCGACAGTGCCGGCGAACTCCCGGCGACCCGTCGCCGTCACGCCGCGTGTTTCGTCCGTCTCGCCGAGCAGGCCGCAGGGCGGCTACGGGGTCATGACCAGAGTCGCGCGCTACGGGAACTCGACGCCGAAAATGCCAACCTGCGGGCAGCACTCGACGTCGCCGCCACCGACGGTCAGCCTCGCGTGGGCCTGGCGCTCGCGACCTCGTTGGCCTGGTACCGGCTGCTCCGGGGTCGGCTCGGAGAGATGCGCCGGTCGCTGCTAACGGCGTTGGACATCGTCCCGAGGAGTGCGGACGACGTCGCACCGGACGCCCTGCGGCGACGTGCGGATGTGTGGCTGACCGCCCTGGCCACCCGTGACGGTGACCCGAACGCTCCCCGGCAACGGATCCTGGAATGCCACCAGGACGCCGACGGGCCGGAGAAGGCGTTCGCGCAGTGGTTGTTCGCCTCCATGATGCTCGGTTCCGGAGATCCGGGTGAGGCTGCCGCCCTGGTCGACGCGGCGCTGACGACGTTCCGCGCCGACGGCGACCAGTGGGGCATCGCTGCCGCCTGCGCCACTCGGGCGGACCTCGCGCTCGTACACCGCAGCGACCTGCCCGGTGTGCAGCGTGACTGCGAGACCAGCCGGACGCTGTTCGTACAACTGGGCGACTGCTGGGGGCAGGTGCATCCGACGAGCCTGTTGGGCACCCTGGCCGAGATCAACGGCGACTACGACAGCGCAGCCATGCGGTACCGGGAGGCGTTGCGCATCGCCGAACATCTGCGGCTGTGGACGTCGGTGTCCCGGCAGTTGGCGTGCATCGGACGGATCGCCCTGTTGCGCGGCGACCTCGACGAGGCGGCCGCCTGCCACGAACGCGCGCTACAGGTCGCGCGGGAACAGTCGAGCCGGTCCGCCGCCGCCTTCGCCGGCACGGGCCTGGCGATGATCGCTCGCCGCCGGGGTGACCTCGACGCCGCCGAGACCCAGCAGCGGGACCTACTCGACTGGAACCGGCACGCCGGTTACCTGCCCGGCTACGCGCTAGCGCTTGCCGAGTTGGGATTCATCGCGGAGCACCGCGACGATGCGGTCCTCGCCGAGCGCCACCACCGCGAGTCGCTCGACGCGGCGCACGCCACCGGGGATCCCAGGGCTGTCGCCCTGGCCCTTGAGGGCCTGGCCGGGGCGACCAGCCTCGGCGGTGACCATCGCCTCGCCGCAGGGCTGCTCGGCGCGGCCCGCACGCTTCGCGCGGGCGCCGGAGCGCCGTTGCCCCCCGGTGAGCAGCATGACGTCCAGCGCATCACCTCTCGCCTCCGCACCTCGCTGGGCAGCGAGGAACTCGCCTCCGAGATGAGCCGCGGCGCACAGCTCGACCTGGACAGAGAGGATTTCAGCGGCATCGGTAAGGGGATGGTCAGCGAACGGTAAGCCTGCTCGGCACGGTTGACCGAGAACCGAGCCGACCCAGGAGGTAACCGTGCAGACCGCTGCCAGGATCGCCGTCATCTACTACTCCGCCACCGGCACTGTGCACCGGCTCGCCCAGGCATTCAGGGACGGAGCGGCCGACGCCGGCGCGGAGGTCCGCTTGCGCCGGGTGGCGGAGTTGGCACCGGATCAGGTCGTTGATGCCAGGCCGCAGTGGCGGGCCCACCTTGACGCCACCGCCGATGTTGCGCTCGCCACCCTGGACGACCTGCGGTGGGCGGACGGGTACGCCTTCGGCACACCGACGCGTTTTGGCAACGTCTGCTCTCAACTGCGCCAATTCATCGACACCACGACCGCCCCCTGGCAGGCAGAGGAACTGGCCGACAAACCGGCGACCGGCTTCACGGCCAGTTACGAGGAGCACGGCGGCCAAGAGTCGACCCTGCTCAGCCTTTACCAGACGTTCCACCATTGGGGGGCGGTCATCCTGCCCACGGGCTACCTGAACTACGGCACCGCGCACGCCGCCGGCGGGAACCCGTACGGCGTCAGCCTCGTGGAGAGCCGCGCCGGCCGGGATCCGGAGTACGCCAGAGCGGTCCTCGAGACGGCCCGCTTCCAGGGCGCACGCCTCACCCGCCTGACAGCCGCCGTCCGCGCGGAGAGCCACCTCGGGTAGAAGCCCGGCGACGAGCGGTACGGCATCCGGGGCGAGACCAGGAGTAGTCGCCTCCGGGGCGACGGATGCCCGTTTCCCGCCACCTGACGCATCGAATCACCGAGTAGAAACGAGAGAAATCATGCTGACAACGACCACCGCTGATCCGACCGAACAGGCCAGCCGGGTCACCGTGCTCGGTCTCGGTGACATGGGCTCGGCGATCGCCAGGACGTTCATCGATCGCGGACACCGTACGACGGTCTGGAATCGGACCGTGAGCAAGGCCCTGCCGATGGTCGACTCTGGCGCCACGGCTGCCGCGAGCGCCGCGGAGGCTGCGGCCGCCAGCCCGCTCGTCGTGGTGTGTCTGCTCGACGGCGTGGCGGTCGACGAGGTACTCGCTTCCGTGGACACCGCAGTCGCGGGCAAGGTCTTGGTGAACCTGACCAGTGGCTCTCCCCACCAAGCACGGGCCAACGATCGCTGGGCGAGAGAGCGCGGGGCCACGTACCTCGATGGCAAGATCATGGGAGATGCGGCAGACGTCGGTACCGCGCACGTCATGTTGTCGTTCAGTGGTTCCCGCAAGGCCATCGATGCGCACGGGTCAACGCTGGGGGAGTTGGGCACCGTCACCTACCACGGGGAAGAAGCCGGCTTGGCCGCCGTTGAGTTCATGGCGCAGGTCGCGATGGGCTACGAGATCCTCATCGGGTTCCTGCACACCCTGAGGCTGGTGCAGGCAGAAGGAGTCGACGTAGCGGAGTTCGCCGAGCGTGCCGCCAGCTCCGTCGCCGCGCTGCCCCCGCTGTTGACCTCGATCGGCAACGCGGTCAAGGCCGGCGAATACCCGCCGGATCTCGGCTCGCTCAACGTCCAGGCCGCCCTGATGGACGACATGATCAGCCATCGGGAATCCATTGGCGTGGAAGCCGTGCGGATGCAAGAGGTCAGGGGCCTGATGAACCGCCGGATCGCTGACGGCTTCGGCGCTCAGGGGTTCTCGAGCTTGTTCGAGCTGCTGACAAAGTCCTGATGGCGCTCTCTCAGCACCCGGGACGCGATGCCACAGACCGCAGCGTCATCCGGCCCTCTGCCGCAAGACCACCACGGCCGCCTCCTTGCGGGCCTCATCCGCCGCCACCGTGACCAGCGCAGGTTCCGATGGCAGCGTCTCTTGTCCAGGCCGGTAAACCGCGCTCACACCCGCATCCGCGCCATCGGTGAAAGCGCCAATGCCACCCTCAAGCCGGGAAGGTCCTGACGAAACTGCGCTGCTGACCACGCCTCGCCACCGCGATCGTGCACTCCAGCCTCGTCCTTCGTGAACGGACTCACTGGACCGGGACGAAGGTGGCGGCCAACACCCGCCAGTTGTCGTCCTCACGCACCCAGAGTCGGGTGTAGCGCAACCGTGCGGACACAGCGGCACCGCTCTGAACGGCATCCACCGCAGCGACCATGCGAGTCACCCCGGTCTGGCCGTCTTCCTGGATGTCGAGTGACTCCTCCACCAGGCTGATGATTCGCAGTGCACCTGAGCGGTAGCCAGCCAGGTCGTCCTCCTTCGTAAAGACCGTGCCGTCCGGTCCGGCACCCACGACCTGCGGGTGCAGTAGCGCGTCGAGGGACTCGACGTCAGCGGCGCGCTGGGCGGCTTGAAGTTGCCGTTCCGCGGTGAGGAGATCCATCCACCGATCCTCCGCAGCTGGCCCCAACAAGACAAGCGGGTTCGCCCGCGGCAGAACGGCGACGTCAGCCCGGTAGTGGCGTGAGCCTCTCCTCAGATGCCCGAATCAGTAAAACTGCACGACTGGTCCGTGCACCGCAGTACCGGCCCACTCTCGTTCCAGATGTCGTCGGCGGTCGCGGCGCGCGGCCGCGCCGTCCGAGGACCGCCCGGACCGATGGGATGCGCTCAGGGCTCCTGCTTCGCTTCAGCCCGGTGGTGGCTCAGCAGTCGACCGAGCAGCCGCCGCTCGAATGGCACCGCGCTGGCAGGAGCTCGCCTTTGCCGATACGGAGCCACGACTGACGACGCGACACGGAGCAGCGGCCATGACCGGTGCCATCGCCGAGGTTGCCGCCGACGCTGTCGCCCTCGTCGCCGCCGGCCACCTGGGTACGTGTGCGGCGCCCGGATGCGTACTGCTGTTCCTCCGTGACCGGCCCAACCGCGAATGGCGCGGCAACTCCTGCGGAAACCGGGTGCGAGTGGCGCGCCACTACGACCGCCGTAAGCACGCCGCTTCGGATGGCGAGGCGGTCTGATACGCCAGGGCCGGCGAAATCGCGGTGCTGCAACGGGCCACGGGCGCGCGGGTCTCCCGCTCTCCACGTGCCGAACGGGCAGCGTGGGCCAGGTGTGGTGGCGTGCGGTCTACGTGCTCGCGCCGCGGCCGAAGGAGCGGCGGTAGGCGGCTGGCGTGGTGTTCACCGTGGTGCGGAAACGGCGGCGCAGGTTGGTGGCCGTGGACAGGCCGACTCTGGTCGCGATTGTCTCGACCGGCAGATCGGTCTCCTCCAACAGCGCTCGTGCAGCCGTGATCCGTTGCTGGAGCAGCCACTGTCCTGGGCTGACACCCAGTTGCGCGGTGAATCTGCGGGCGAACGTACGCGGGGACATTCTGGCCTGCGCGGCGAGGTCGTTGACGGTGAGCGGATCTTGCAATCTCTCCGTGGCCCAGTCGAGCACTGGGCCCAGGGACACCGGAGTGTGCGCGGTCCGGGATGCTGCCGCGTACTGCAGCTGCCCGCCCTCGCGATGTGGCGGCATGACCATGTGCCGGGCGATCTGGTTGGCGTGAGCGGCGCCGTGGTCATTGCGGACCAGGTGCAGGCACAGGTCGATGCCGGCCGCAGTCCCCGCGCTTGTCGCGACGTCGCCGAGGTCGATGTACAGACTGTCGGCTTCGACCTGCACGCCTGGAAATCGGGCGGCGAACTCGGCCGCCATCCGCCAGTGAGTCGTCGCCCTGCGCTGATCGAGCAGGCCGGCGTGGGCGAGCAGGAAAGCGCCGGAGCAAATGGCGACGATCCGGGCACCGCGCCGGTGAGCGCGCCGCAGCGCATCGATCACGGCGGACGGCGCGGCCTGCTCGCGGCGTTGCCAACCCGGAATCACCACAGTGTCCGCGGTCTCGAGCGCGTGCAGCCCGCTGGTGACCGCCATGTCGTAACCAGCCATGGTGGGCACGATGCCCGGCTGCTCGGCACACACGTCGAACCGGTAATTGTCTGTTAGACCGGGGCGCCGTACGCCGAACACCTCAGCGACACAGGCGAGTTCGAAGGTGGACTGTGGCGGCAGAACCAGGGCGACCACCCGATGAATGATCATGGCAGGAATGTACCTGTCAACGTCATTGCAGACACTAGCCGGTGCGGCGCGAACACGACGATCATGACTGCATGGCTAATGCATCTGATGATGTGCAGATCCTGCAGGTCGACGAGGTGGAACCCGTCGAGGTCGTGCCCGGCATCATCCGGCGGCGCCTGCCGGCGACCGAGCGGGCCCGTGGCTGGATGTACGACTTCGCCCCGGGCACGGAGTGGCCAGAGGTGGACGTGCACGAGGGCGAGGAACGCTACTACGTGGTGTCGGGTGAGTTCATCGATCGAGGCCACCGTCTGGGCCCGGGCAGCTACGTGGTGTTTGCTCCGGGCAGCACGCACCGCCCGCGTACCGAGACCGGCGCACGAATGATCGGCATCAGCATCGTCGCGATGTAGCCGGCAACTCCGAACACGCCGTCGGAGAGCGGGCTCGTGATCTGCCGGCGACCCAAGGGGGGAGGATCGGCCCATATCGGATCGAAACGGTCCACAGTGTCATGTCAAGGCTCCCTCGATCCGCACGTGCAACTTGATATCTCCAACAACCTCCACGCTAGGAGCGGTAGATGAGGAAGACCCTGGCTCTGGTCATAGCGACGGTAGTTCTGGCCGGGGCAGTGTCTACCAGCGGCGCTGCGCAGGCGGCACCCGACCCAGACACCGCGCGAGCCGCCAGCCGTGCCATTGGCACCGCTCCAGCGCCGCACACCCCCGAGTCGGAACCGATCACCCCGCCGGTCCCGAGGCCCAAGCCGTTCGAGGAGGCCCCGCCCAGCATCGCGCCGCACAAGGCAGTCACTCCGCCCGACTTCGGCCCGAACGAACGGATCCTCTCGGCGTACCACCAGGGCAAGCTCTCCCGCGACGACGCAGTGCGGTACGGACTCACCGCGCTTCGCTCACCCCGGGCGGTACCCGCCCACCTACGGCAGGCCGATGCCATCCGCGACCCGCAGCGGTACCTGACCTACCTCTCGATGCTGGCGGCGAGCGTTGAGCCCGAGGCGGCGAGGATGATCGCGCCGGACGTCGCCGCGCCGGCTGCCGCCCCCGCGGCGGCCGGCTACGACGACTGCGCCGCCGACCCGTTCGACTATCTCGGTGTCACCTACCGCTGCCGGGCATCCGCCGGCGAGTTCCTCATCCTGTTCAACATCGCCGGAGCAGGCCGACCGGGCATCCCGGCGGACTACCATTCCAACGGCCGGGCCAAGGCCGTCCAGCACCTACTGAATTCGCTCGCGATCGCTGTCGACGAGTACCGCGAGATGGGTTACCCGCTGCCGGTGCGCGACGGCAAGCCGTGGGTGTTGGTCTACGGCGTTGACGAGATCCCTGTCGTCGGCGGGCTCGGCATCCCGATCGACGCGCCTTTCGTGTTGCCGTTCGGGCTCAATCAGCAGGCCACCATCCTGGTGCCGAACGGGCAGACCGACTGGGACTACCTGCCCCGGCATGAGCTGTTCCACGTCATGCAGTACCAGTACTGGGACAAGTCTGACATAGCCGTCGACTTCGTCTTCAATTACGTTGGCAGCAAGGAGTTCGGTTCGATGAACTGGTGGATGGAGGCCACCGCGGAGTGGGCCGCCCACCAGACCTACGTCCGAGAGCCGTACCTGCCCATCCCCGGCGAGGAAGAGCTGTATGCGCGCAACGTCTACGACGTGCTCAGCATGCCGGGCTCAGCGCTCAACTCGTGGGGTGGCCTGGGTGGCGGCCCGCAATACGGGGCGTTCCTGCTGCCCACTTATCTCACCGAGCAGATCGACCCGGTCTTCGTGCGGCGGACCTGGGAAAGCATCCGGGACCACGACCATCTGCCGATCGAGGCGATCCGGCACGCCGCGCAGGGCTATGGCCTGAACTTCAAGGACATGCTGCTGGGCTACCACATCGCCAACTATCGGCTGGCCAAGGCGAACGCCGCCCCCGCCCCAACGGTGGACGCGTGGCGCAGCTACGGGTACACGGATACCGACACGAGATTGTGGCGGGACAACATCTCCGCCCTGAGTGGGACGAGCGGCGACATTCTCGGCGGCGCGAGGCCGGCCCGCAAGAGTCACTCCACCCCCGCTGGCACGCACGTGGAGTACCAGGACATTCTGCGCAAGGGCGGCGCCGTCTACCATGACTTCCGGGCCGTCCAGAATTCCGGCGACCCGGGCTGCGGGTACTGCTCGACGCTGCTGATCGACACGAGCAAGGACGCCAACCGCAGCTCCGCAGTGGTCCTCTGGTCGCCGGCTGGCAGCGCTGGCACGCAGGTGAAGTACCCGAGCATCCAGACGGTGCGCTACCCCGACGCCGGCGGTCTGATCACCGTGCCGGACTTCGCGTACCCCATGGTGGCCACTCTGGTGACCACCTGGACCGAACTTGACATCCACTCCGCCGACGCGGACAGCAGCCCGAAGACGTTCAGCACCTACGTGGAGACCACGCTGCCGCTCACACGCCGCTCGTGCGTTCTGCGGCCGCTGTCGGTGCGCAGCGTGGAGACCACCGTCGAGCCAGAGGGCACATTCAACCGGTACGCCGCCAGCACGCGGGACGGCTGGACCGGCGGTGACTCGACGTACTCGGTGAAGCTGCCCGACGGGCGGATCGTGTGGCTGTTCTCCGACACCTGGATGGGACCGCTCAACGGCGACGGCACCCGACCAGTGAGCGCTCCGCTGGTGAACAACACATTCGTGGTGCAGAGCGGTGGAACGCTGACCACTTACCAGGGCGGCACCGCCGGGGCTCCGCGAGCGCTGATGCCGCCCTCCGGACCGGGTAAGTGGTACTGGGTCGGTGACGGTCACCTCTCTGGCGGGCAACTCCAGGTGGTATACCAGGAGTACGAGCGCTTCGGCTCCGGCGCCTGGGACTGGCGGTTCAACCGCAACGTCGTCGCCAACTTCGCCCTGTCCAACCTGCGGACCCCGGTCAGCGTCCGGGAGTTGCCCTCCGCCAGCGGGGTCGCCTGGGGCTCGGGGCTGCTGCCGGCCAGCCGCAGCGGCGACGGTTACACCTACGTCTACGGCGTGGACGACTCGCCGATCAACAAGCAGATGCGCATCGCCCGCGTCTACGGCAGCGACCTCGCCAGCGGCACCTGGCAGTACCACACACCGTGGGGCTGGACGATGCGTGAGCAGAACTCCCGCAACCTGCTGACCGGCATCGCCAACGAATACAGCGTCACCCCCTGGGGCGGACAGTTCCTGCTGCTCAGCCAGGACAGCACCCAGGCGTTCAGCGGCCAGATCAACGCCTGGACGTCCTGCTCACCCTACGGTCCCTTCACCCAGAAGACCCCGGTCTACCGAATGCCCGAACCCGGACCATACGGCAGCTACTGGAACCCGAACGTCATCTCGTACAACGCCCACGTGCACCCGGCGTTCAGCTCCGGCGACACGTTCATCGCGTCGTACAACGTCAACAGCATGGACACCAGCGTCTCGCCCGACGGTGACCACTACCGCGACCCTGGCATCTACCGCCCCCGCTTCTTCCGCTTCACACTCGGATAAACACCTCTGGTTCCGCCGGGCGTATCTCACGCCCGGCGGAACCAGCAAAAGGCCGGGGGGATCTCAAGGTGTTTCCGGCCAGAGCCGATGACGTCTGAGCGGCCACGGCGGGACCGCCGAGGCCAGAGACGAGTCTGGCCCAGACCTGGCGGTAGCTGGACTCGGCGCTGCGGCGGACGGGTTCGGCCTGAACTGGCGCCAGGTGATGACCCGGGCGCGGTGGTGGCGGACCGTCGGCCGAGCGCGATGGTCGCTCACCTCGAGCTCTCGCCTGACATACGGCCGGGCGGTGGCGTGCCGCGCACAGGGACCTGAGCGAGAATGGGCCAGTTCGAACTCTGCGCTCAACCCTGGAAGGACCCTCCCTTGGCCGGTGGACTCGTAGCCCTGCTGGATGACGTGGCGGTGCTGGCCCGGGCCGCTGCCGCGTCTATCGATGACATCGGGGCGGCCGCAGCGAAGGCCGGCGCCAAGGCTGCGGGTGTCGTCGTCGACGATGCTGCCGTCACGCCGCAGTACGTGCGGAGCCTGGCGGCCGAGCGCGAGTTGCCGATTATCAAGCGCATTGCCGTGGGGTCGCTGCGCAACAAGTTCTTCATCATCCTGCCTGCGGTGCTGCTGCTCAGTCAGTTCGTGCCCTGGCTGCTCACTCCGATCCTCATGCTCGGCGGCGCCTACCTCTGTTACGAAGGCGCGGAGAAGGTGTGGGCCAAGATCGCCCATCACGGCGCCTCCGGTGCGGGCGAGGAGAACGTGCAGGACGAGACGACACTGGTGTCCGGGGCGGTACGAACCGACCTGATCCTCTCGGCGGAGATCATGGTCATCAGCCTTAACGAGGTGATCGATGAGGCGTTCTGGTCCCGCCTGGTGATCCTGGCTGTCGTCGCCGTCGTCATAACCGTCCTGGTGTATGGCGTGGTGGCCCTGATCGT
Source organism: Micromonospora sp. NPDC049049 (assembly GCF_040649115.1). NCBI lineage: Bacteria > Bacillati > Actinomycetota > Actinomycetes > Micromonosporales > Micromonosporaceae > Micromonospora > Micromonospora sp. NPDC049049. Next base: position 28,160 of record NZ_JBEZEX010000039.1, read on the forward strand.
GAAGATGGACGACGCCGGGCTGCGCCTGTCGCAACGTTCCGGCGCCGTCGCCACGTTCGGCCGCGGTCTGGTGAGGGCGATGCCGGTGGTCCTCACCGTGCTGACGGTGGTCGGCACCGCGGCGATGCTGTGGGTGGGCGGGCACATCCTGCTGCTAGGCACGAACGAGCTGAACCTGCACTTCCTGTACGAGGCCGTGCACCACGTGGAGGTCGCCGCCCACGACGCCACGGGTGTTCTCGGCGGGCTCGTCGGCTGGCTCGTCAACACGGTGGCCAGCGCGATCCTCGGGCTGATCGTCGGAGCGCTGGTCGTGCTGGTCATGACTCTCACGCTCCACCGCCGCAAACCCAAGGCTGCGGCCGCGACTGCGACGGCCACGACTCGTACTGACGGCACCATCCCCCCGCCGCCGAGCCGTGCAGCTCGGCGCCCCGATGCTCCTGCGGACCAAGCGCCGCGCGGATGACCGCAACTCGACCACGGGGTCAGGCGTTTGGTGCTGAACCGCGCTCGGTACTCCAGTCGCACCCGGTGGAGTCGGAGTCTTCGCTGGTAGTAGGCCGTTTGGCGCGGTATTGGTGTCGCCGTCGCCAGAATGACCACCGATGAATGTGGCCGAAGGGTCGAATCGTGGCAGGTGAGCATCGAGTAGCTGCCGTACCAGGACGCCTTCACCCAGCCAGGACAGCAGGATCGCCGCCTTGGCGGTGGGTGAGGGCATGGCGGCGGTGAGCCTTCTCCCGGACGTCGTCGACGTGCGCATCGGACAGCTCGCCACACTGCTGGCCGCGGACGTCGAGTCAGCTCGGCGGCTGTTGCCCCTGCGGTCCGGCCAGCCATGTCGTGATCTGCCTCAGTGGCTGGCTGCTGTTGACGATCTTTTTCATCCGTTGCCACGCGGCGTGGGCCGGAGACCCGCCCAGCACGGTGCCGAGACCCCCCATGCCGCTGCCAGCCACCGTCCCGCTGCTCTGAGCAAGTTGCTGGGTGCTCTGTCCGAGCTGCTGGGTGGCCTGCCCGAGTTGTTGGCCGACCTGCTGGGTTGCCTGCTGCAGCGTCTGCGACAGCGGTCCATCGGGTCCCAGCGCCTCCTGCGCCGTCTGCCCGACCTGGTTCACGGCGTTGTCCACTGTCTTCACCAGCGACTCGACGATCTGGGGGTTCCGCTCGATTGTGCGGAGGGCGCTGTCGAGGATGCCCCGGAGCTCATCGAGCCGAACCTCAAGCATCGCCTCGGCCTCGACGCCCTTGATGTCGACCTTCACCGTGCCGAGACGCGCCTGAACGCCCACGTCGAGTTGGAGCAGGCTGCCCAGCCGTGCTCGCAGAGAAACAGAGGTGTCCAGATCGTCTACCTCGACGTAGATCTGATCAACTTTGACCTGCGGGATCTGGAGGACGACGTCCGGGTCTGACATTGTTTTGCTGCTGCGCCCACCAGCCGGCTGAGGAAGGCCGTGCGCACCACTGTCCGGAATGAGGGGGTGTTCGCCGGGCTTGGCACCCGTCGGCCCGGCGGCGACACTGCGGCTCTCGCCCGGCTCGGCGGATTTTGCGCCTTCCTCGGCGTCGCGCTGCCCATCAACGCGTTCACGCGGTTGCGCCGGCGACTCCCGTGCGCCCGTGTCCCGGCTCTCCGGTTCGGTCATCACGCACTCCTTGGGCCTCGCCTGACGTCCGAACGGATTAGGTGCCGATCCGGCGGGGCTGAAGCTGTCCCGACCCCGGCCCGGTCAACTGCCAGAACTCCTGCGGCAATTGGTCGACGAAGTCCCCGTACTCCTTCGCGCTGGCAGCCTCACGGAGGGTGTCCAAGACGGCTCGCGCTCCGTCGGTGGCCACCTGGTGATCCACCCCTGCCTGGGACTGCACCCGTTGGAGGAATTCGGTGAGGCCGAACCGTTGCGGATCTTCGGTGGGCCTGGACACCAGGCCGCGTAGCTCCTCGGGGAGTTGGGAGGCGAGGTCCCTTGCCTGGCCACCGGTGACCCGTTTTGCCACGGTCTCAAGCGTGGCGCGGGTGATCGGTTCGGCCTTTTCGGGCGGAACCCTGGGTCGTGCTGCCACAGACTGAATGAACTCGTTGTAGTTCACCTCGGATCCCCTCTCGAACGGGATGACGGCGGGTACCCGCCGCCGTCCGGGTTAATCGGCGGGTCGTCCATCTCAGGGTCGTGGCGGAGGACTGTGGGTGATACGTCGGGTCACGGGCGACTGGTACAGGCCAGCGCTGGTGATGGCGTAGAAAACGGGCAGAAGGACGAAGATGGCCAGGCCGATCAACGGCGCGACAAGGTAGCCGACCAACCCCGCGAGGACGTAAAGGACGACCCCGACGAGGGCTCTGAGCCGCTCGACGGGAAAGAAGCCGCCCCTGGCCTGGTCCTTGAGCAGGTCCGGGTTTTTTGCCAGGTAGTGGTAGAACGCCAGCCAGGTAGCGCACAGCAACGCGCCGATCAGCGCGTAGAAGGCGACGGCCACCCGCTGGTCCGCGTTGTTGTGCTCCTGCAGCGCGTCCGACACGACGGCGGTCGGAAACGGCAGCAACGCCGTGCTGAACAGCACGAACAGGTTCATCCAGTGCAGGCCGCGATCGACCTGCTGGATGCGGTTGAACGCCGCCTTGTGGTTGAGCCAGACGACTGCCACATACGAGTAGGACGCGAGATAAGCGGCGTACGAGGGCCACTGCTCGAGGAGTCCGGAGAGGAGGCGGCCAGGAGGAACGTCCGGCACCCGCAGGTCCAGGACCAGCAACGTGATGATGATGGCGAAGATGGCGTCGCTGAACGCCACCGCGCGGCTGGTGTCTGACCGGGTGCCTAGGTCTGCGTCTGGCCCGCTCACCGACTGCGCCTACCCAGGGTCGTCCATGGCAAACAGATGGAGAGCCGGGGGTGCGAGTGCGGCCGTCCGCGGAAGGTCGGCGCCCGCGGACAGACGCCGCATCCGGCCACCGGGCGTGCCGCGGTGGCCGGATGCGGGTGGTGGTCAGGGTTTGAGGACGACCTTCTCGCAGTTGTCCTGCTTGTTCTTGAAGATCTCGAAGCCGCGTTCCGCCTGGTCGAGTGGCAGGGTGTGGGTGATGACCCGGGTCGGGTCGATCTCCCCACGTTCGATGCGCTGCAACAGCGGTTTCATGTAGCGCTGCACGTGGCATTGACCGGTACGCAGGGTCAGCGCCCGATTCATCCACGCCCCGGCCGGGAACTTGTCGAGGAAGCCGCCGTACACGCCGATCACCGACACGATGCCGCCGCTGCGGCAGGACAGGATCGCCTGCCGTAGCGCGTGCGGGCGCTCGGTCTCCGATCGGACTGCCTGCTTGATCCGGTCGTAGGCGTGCACGTGCGCGGCACCGTGGCTGGCTTCCATGCCGACCGCGTCGATGCACTTGTCCGGCCCCCGCCCACCGGTCAGTTCCAGCAGCCGGGACCGCACGTCCACGTCCTCGAAGTTCACCGGCGTGTGGCCCGCCCGTTCGGCCATCTGCAGCCGGTACGGCTCTTTGTCGATGGCGATGACCTTCGCGGCGCCGAGCGCCCGGGCGCTGTCCATCGCGAACTGCCCGACCGGGCCGGCGCCCCACACCGCCACCACATCGGTGGGCTGGATGTCGCACATCTCGGCGCCCATGTAGCCGGTGGGCAGGATGTCGGAGAGGAACAGCACCTGCTCGTCGGTGAGGTCGGCCTCGATCTTCAGCGGACCGACGTCGGCGAACGGAACCCTCGCGTACTGCGCCTGACCGCCGGCGAAGCCACCGGTCAGATGCGAATAGCCGAAGATCCCGGCAACCGGGTGGCCGAACATCTTCTCCGCGATCCCGGCGTTGGGGTTGGAGTTCTCGCAGCAGGAGTACAGCTCGGCGGCGCAGGCACCGCACGCTCCGCACGCGATCGGGAACGGCACCACGACCCGGTCCCCGAGGCGCAGCCGACCTGGGTCGACGCCCCGGCCGACCTCCACCACCTCACCCATGAACTCGTGACCCATGACGTCGCCGTCCTGCATCGTGGGCACATACCCGTCGAGCAGGTGCAGGTCCGAGCCGCAGATCGCGGTGGAGGTGATCCGTACGATGGCGTCGCGGTCGTTGAGGATCTTCGGGTCCGGTACGTCACGGACCTTGACCTTGTTGCGGCCCGCCCAGGTGTTCGCCCTCACGCGTCTGCCCCCTTCGCGAGCTCGGAGTCCGACAGCGGTTGCGCCGGACGCTGCGGGAACTCCTTGCGGGCCCGCTTGCCCCACGGGGCCCCCTCGGATCGAACCACCTGGCCGGTCTCCAGCACCTGCTTGAGCCGGCGCAGGTCGTCGTCCAGCTGCTGGTGCGGTTCCTCACCGAAGTACCTGGCAACCACCTTGCCGACCGGGCCGCCCGGGATGTCGTACGACATGACGACATGCACCTCGGTGCTGACCCCATCCGGGGCGGGAACGAACCGGACCGTGCCGGCGTTCGGCACGTCGGCGTTCCCGGTGGACCGCCACGCGATCATCTCGCCGGGGTTCTCGTCGGTGATCTCCGCGTCCCACTCGACATTCTTGCCGAAGGGCGCGCTGGCGGACCAGTGGCTCGTACGGTCGCCGGTGGCGCGGATCGTCTCGAGGTGTGCCATGAACGTGGGGAGGTTGTCCAGGTCACGCCAGAACGCGTAGACCGTGGGCGGGGGTTTGCGGATGGTTGTCGTGGCTGTCAGCTCCATGGATCCTCCTTCGCGTGGGCCTCGTACCGGCACCGCCGAACCGATCCTCGTGGCGCGGGTGGCCTGGACGGCGGTCAGCAGGTCCACCACCGTGATCCCGACGATGGCGCCAGTGACACCGACGAGGCGACGGCGGCGGTGCCCGCTTCGGTGGGCGATGGCCACCCCGAGAGAGGCGAGGTCCATCGCGTCGCCCACGACCCGGGTCCACGCCCAGATGCCCTTGCGCCGGCTCGTCAGGAGCCCGGCCGCATGGACCAGCTCCCGCGCCCCGACCAGCGGCACCATGGTCCGGGAGGTCGAGGAGTCGTCCACCCCGCTGATTCGGCGCACCGTGTCCGGTGCCGCCAGCTGTGCCATCCCCAGACCGAGACTCATCCAGCCGAGCCGGCGCCCTCGCCGTTGTAGGTCTTCCTGCCTGGCCTGAGCGGCCTCTCGGGTTGCTAGTTGAGTCACGGGTCGCCTCCGTATCCGGTCGCACCCCGGCCGAGCCATTCCGGCTCGTGGAAGTCCGGTACGCAACCCATAGAGGCCCGCATACCCCTCGGAAATCACCTCAATCCGCGCATCGGTCGCGGTATGGAGGTGATCCCTGTTCCGCTGCTCAGCGCGGCGTCAGGGATGCCACCGCTGTGGGGGCCCAGGCCCGCCCCGATGCGCCGGATCCTGAGCCCCGTCGCGTCAAGCCGTCGCCGTCTGGCGGACGTTCTCGCCCTGAGCGAACACCTCGACCATCTTGGCGCAGAAGGCCGAAAGGTCACCGGGGTTGCGGCTGGTGACCAGGCCGTTGTCGACCTGTACCTGTTGGTCCACCCAGTTCCCGCCCGCGTTGCGGATGTCGGTCCGCAGACTGGGGAACGAGGTGACGGTCCGGCCGTTGACCATGCCGGTCTCGACCAACGACCACGGGCCGTGGCAGATCGCCGCCACCGGCTTCTGTTGCTGGAAGAACGCCCGAACGAAGTCCATCGCCTGTGGGTTCATCCGAAGCCGGTCGGGGTTGACCGTCCCGCCCGGCAGCAGCAGGGCGTCGTAGTCGGCCGCGCTGGCCTCGTTGACAGTCCGGTCCACCCGGTAGTGGTTGGCAGGGTTGATGTCCTGGTTCATCGACTGGATCTCACCGGAATCCAGTGAGATCAGGTGGACCTCGGCGCCGGCCTGCTCTGCGGCGGCTCGGGAGTGGGTGTACTCCACGTCCTCCACCCCGTCCGCGGCGAGACAAGCGATTCGTTTGCCGGTCAGTGGCTGCTGGCTCTGCGCCATTGTGGCGGCCTTCCCATCGCGGCGCCGCGCCGTCGGCAGCGCATCGTTCGCTCGCGGTCGCCTTCCCGGTGTCAGAACCGGGAAACAGGTCATCGAAGGCTCCTACGGGCGGACGGATGGGCCTGCTCGCCGATCAGGCAGCTCTGCGGAGGAAAGGTCGCCCTACGGAGACTGCTTCCTGTCGATGCGGGTAACGCGCACTGACCCCACTGGCGCCGAGGCCCCGGAAAGGCCGACATGACACTCCCTACCGCTTCGATCCAACTGCCGTCCGGCCAGACCATGCCCGTGCTCGGCCAGGGCACGTGGTACCTGGGTGAGCGTCCCGCAAAGCGACGGGATGAGCTGGCCGCCCTGCACGCCGGCCTCGACCTGGGCATGACCTTGATCGACACTGCGGAGATGTACGGCGATGGCGCCTCCGAGGAGCTTGTCGGCGAGGCCATTGTCGGACGACGCGACGATGTGTTCCTGGTCGACAAGGTGCTGCCGTCCAACGCCAGCCGCCAGGGGGCCGTGCAGGCCTGCCGCCGTAGCCTGCAACGACTCGGCGTCGACCACATCGACCTCTATCTGCTGCACTGGCGCGGCAACCATCCACTCGCGGAGACGATCGAGGCGTTCGCCGAACTTGTCGACGCCGGCGACATCGGACAGTGGGGCGTGAGCAACTTCGACCTCTCCGACATGACCGAGCTGCTCGAGGCCGGCGGGAACGACTGCGCGACCAACCAGATCCTGTACAACCTCACCCGCCGCGGCCCCGAGTACGACCTGCTGCCCTGGCTACGTGAACACCGGATTCCGGTGATGGCGTACTCCCCGATCGAACAGGGCAGACTACTCGGCCACGACCAGGTCGCGCAGGTCGCCGCGCGGCACGGGGCGACGCCCGCTCAGGTCGCGCTGGCCTGGGTGCTGAGGCAGGACATGGTTGCGGCCATTCCTCGATCGTCCAACCCGGAACACACCCGGGAGAACGCGGAAGCGCGCGACCTGCACCTGACCGAGGAGGACATCACGGCACTCGACATGGCATTCCCGCCACCTACCGGCCCACAACCACTGGAGATGTTGTAGGGCCGGCGGCCGTCTCGGTGCAGGCGGGGCCGGCCGGGGGACCGAGATCGCCGTACGGCTGCGCGACGGCGCCCGACTCACTGCCGCCGCCGCGGCCCGACGGCTCACCGGTCGGGATCCTGAACAGGCGATCCGGGCAGCGCTGCGAGAGTCGAAGCAACTGATCGAGACCAGTGAAGTCCTGCACCTCCGGCCAGATGCTTAGAAGCGTCAAGCAGCGGTGCCCCGGGCATCGCGTACGGACGCACGCCTGGCGGGGTCACCGGCTCTGACAAAGGACGTCACGTCTCCTCGGCTTGCTCTGCCCGCTCCCGGTCTTCCTTTCGAGAGGGTGGAGGCGCGCAGGCACCCGCGGTCACTGGAGAGCATCTTGACCTTGCGGACGACGTTGGTGACGCCCTGGGCGTGTGCCCCGCCCGCGTCGGGTCGCTGAAGCCGTCCTCGATGAGCTGTTCGATGCCGAGCAGCCACTGCTGTTGGTGGTAGGTATCGCGGGCCGGGTTGAATCGGAGCATCTCCTTGACGCCGGGGTCGTCGGTCATGTTCAGCACCCGGCTGGTCTGGAGGCGGCTCTGAGCTTCGGCGGCGACGTTGGAGCGCTGCCGAACCCGCCTTCCCAGGGGCCACCGGCGACAGGACTTACGCCATGGGTGCAGGCATACACCCACAGCATCCGAATCTGCCGAAAAGGGGAGTTTGCCCGACGGTCCGTCTGGACACCTGTCTGTCATGTTCGATGACTTCACGGACGAGCGGATCGACGTCGGGGAAGTGGAGCTACGAGTCCGGCACGCCGGACAGGGCCTTCCGGTTCTTCTCATTCACGGCCATCCCCGTACCGGTTCGACGTGGCATCGGGTCGCGCCGCAGTTGGTCGAACGCGGGTTCACCGTTGTCTGTCCGGACATGCGCGGCTACGGACAGTCGGGAAAAGCGCGCATCCTCCCCGACCACTCCCAGCAGTCCAAGCGAGCAGTGGCAGCGGATTTCGTCCGGCTGATGAATGCTCTGGGCCACCCGAGGTTCGCCGTAGTTGGGCACGACCGCGGTTCCTACGTCGGGCTACGCCTGGCACTGGACCATCCCCACGCAGTTAGCCATCTGGTCGTGCTCGACGGCGTGCCGATCAGCGAGGCCCTCGCGAGGTGCGACGCCACGTTCGCCCGCGACTGGTACCACTGGTTCTTCTTCGCCCAGGCTGACACGCCAGAACGGGTAATTAACGCCGATCCCGACGCGTGGTACGCCAGCAAGGCGCGGCCCGACAGCATGGGAGCCGAAAACTACCAGGAGTTCCGGCAGGCCATCCACGACCCAGCCACGGTGCGGGCGATGCTGGAGGACTACCGCGCTGGCCTCGGAGTTGACCGAGAGCACGAGGAAGCCGACCGGCACGCGGGCCGCACCGTAGGCTGCCCGACGCTCTTCCTCTGGTCCACGCGGGACGACATGGAGAACCTCTACGGTGATCCGCTCACGGTCTGGGCGGCGTGGGCCGATGATCTTCGTGGTCATCCGATTGAGTCCGGACACCACGTCGCTGAAGAGAATCCCGACGGCTTGACCACAGCGCTGCGGGACTTTCTCACCTGACAGTCTCACTCCGCCGCGCTGGTCCACCACGAGGTCACCGCTGGGTATACGGCCTATTGCTCACGGGCGCAGCGGCGCTCCTAGTGCAGAGAGGTTGCGAAGAACGCAGGCTACGTCAGCGGGCTTGACTGCGACTTGACAGCGACTTCCGGCCGCCTGATGTTCCGAACAGCAGGTTCCCACCCGTCAGTGCGCCGTCAAGGCGGCACTAGCCAAGGTAAACGATTGCTGTCGTACCGAGTGCCTCGTCCTATGTCGACATCGGCCTTCCGCACTGCCCGCACTCATGACCCGTCGGGCCGCAGGCCGTTGACGACGATCGCGAGCATGCGGTCGAACTGGGGGCGATGTTCCGCAGTGCCGGCTACGGAGAGCAAGCCGGCGAGCATGCTTCCCACATCGATCGGGTCGACGTCGGCGCGCAGGTGTCCTGTCTGTGCCCCGGCGCTCAGTAGTTCTCCCAGGATCTGCTGGACCTCGTCGCAGACCGGGCCGGTGCCGAAGCGGCCCGAGGCGCTCATGGCGGCCAGGGCCTCACAGATGCCGCGCCGCTCGGTGGCCCATGCGGCGAACCGGCCCATCCAGATGTGTAGCGCCCGGTCCGGTGGCTGGCTGGCCAGCAGGGCGTGGGCGTCCTCGTGTAGCGGGCGGATCTGGTCGCGGTAGATCTCTTCGACCAGGTCCTCGCGCGTCGGAAAGTGGCGGTAGAGGGTGGCGCTGCCGACGCCGGCGCGTTTGGCGATCGCGTCGAGCGAGATCGTCTGGTTGCCGGCAGCGAAGGCTTCAGCCGCGATGGCTATCAGGTGTTCGCGGTTGCGGCGGGCGTCGGCGCGCAGACCGGCCGATCGAGAAGTCATGGTCATCACAATCGCGGAGTCGGGCTGGGTCAGGGTTGGCAAAACGGGGGCATCCCCGTTTAGTGTAGGCCAGGCTAAGCGGGGATCTCCCCGTTTCGGACCTGAGGAGCCACCATGCCCACAGCGCTCATCACCGGCGGAACTTCCGGGATCGGCCTCGCCACCGCAGAGCTACTGCACGCCCGGGGGTACGAGGTCGCCGTCACTGGTCAGAACCCCGACACGATCGCCAAGGCGAAAGCCGCACTCCCCGACAACGTGCTCGTAACCCGCGCCGACGCGCGCAGCCTCGCTGACACCGACGCACTCGTACAAACTGTGTCCGACCACTTCGGCTCCCTCGACCTGCTGTTCCTCAACGCCGGAGTCTTCCGCCCGGCACCGGTAGCCGAGGTGACTGAGGCATCGTTCGACGAACAGGTCGCCATCAACTTCAAGGGCCAATACTTCACCCTCCAGAAGGCGCTCCCCCTGATCAACGACGGCGGTTCCGTGGTCATCACCGTCGGGATCGGCGCCCGGCGCGGCAGTCCCGGCGCAACGATGGGCGCGGCAACTCGCGGAGCGCTGCTGGCGATGCTGCCCTCCCTCGCGCTCGAACTGGCCCCCCGCCGGATCCGGGTCAACACCGTGAGTCCCGGAGCGATCGCCACCCCGCTCTTCGACAAGCTCGGAGTTCCCGAAGCCGGACGCGACGCCATGCGCGCGAACATCCCGTTCGAGCGCTTCGGATCCAGCCAGGAGATCGCGGAAGTCGTCGCCTTCCTCGCCTCGGACGCCGCCAGCTACCTGACCGGACAGGACATCGTCGTGGCCGGCGGCTACGGGCTCAGCGCCTGACCGTTCCCTCGGCGCAACCAGCCGCGGCACACCTGGCTTTTCTCACCGCATGCCATCACCAGCTCAGGAGAACCTGATGTCACTCACGCTCGATACCTACCGCCAACTCGGCCGCTCCGGGCTGTGGATCTCACCGCTCGCGCTCGGCGCTGCCACCTTCGGCAACGACTGGGGCTGGGGCGCCGAAAAGGACGAGGCGCGCCGGCTGTTCGACCTCTACGTCGAGCGTGGCGGCAACTTCATCGACACCGCTGTCACCTACACCAACGGCACCTCCGAGCGGATGCTGGGCGAGTTCGCCCGCGGCCGCCGGGACAGCCTGGTGCTGGCCAGGAAATACACGACACTGCGCACCCCAGGCGACCCAAACTCCGGCGGTGCCAGCCGCAAGAGCCTGAACGGCGCCGTCGAGACCAGCCTGCGACAGCTGGGGACCGACTACATCGACCTGCTCTACCTGCACGTCTGGGACTTCACTACACCCGTGGAGGAGATCCTGCGCGGCCTTGACGACCTGGTCCGCCAAGGCAAGGTCCTGTACGTGGCGATCTCCAACACCCCGGCCTGGCAGATCTCCCGCATGCACGCCATCGCCGACCTGCGCGGATGGTCGCCGCTGGCCGCGGTGCAGCTGGAGTACAACCTGATCGAACGCACCGCCGAACGCGACCTGCTTCCCATGGCCCGGGAACTGGGGCTGGGAACGGTCCTCTGGTCACCACTCGCCGGCGGGGTGCTCACCGGCAAATACAGCCGCCAAGACCTGGCCACGCCAGATGCCGCAGCCGCCGAAAGCGCCCGTAAGGGCTTCAATCTGGCACTCGGTGGGGTCACCGAACGCAACCTCGCGATCGTCGACGTGGTCAAAGAGATCGCCAGCGAACTGAACCGCACGCCCGCTCAGGTAGGCCTGGCCTGGACCCTGCAGAACCCCGCGGTGACCTCCCCAGTCATCGGTGCCCGTACATCAGCACAGCTACAGGAAAACCTCGGCGCACTGGAGGTCGAGTTCACGCCGTCGCAGCTCACTCGGCTCGACCAAGCCAGCGCCATCGAGCTCGGCTTCCCGCACGCGATGCTCGCCAGCGACCACATCAGAGCCCAAACCCGTGGCGAAATCACATTCGCAAACCACCGCTGACACCACGGCGCGATTCGGATGAGGGCCGGCGTCGGCGAGCCGGTAGCCGTAGGGTTGCCGACTCGCCGAGGTGTCGGCGGCACCTCGATCTGACGCACGACTATCTGGTGGTTCCCGGGGCGGCGGCGGCCTGCCGTGCCTGGCCGTGTTGTTCACCGCGCCCAGCGCACGGCCATCACGGGCTGCCGTCATGCGTGAGGCGGACTGCTCGGGCGGAGGTCGCAAGCCGGTCGGCGAGCGCGATGACGAGACCGCGGAGGTCATCCGGTCGCTCGATGACAAACGGCTGGTCGAGCGACGCGAGCACCGGAGGCAACCAGTCGAGCCGCTCCGCCCACAGCTCGACGCGGAGCCAGCGCTCGGTCTCCGGATCTGCATCTCCCCCGGACGAGGGCTCCTCCACGCTCGCGACGCTGGCGGGAAATCGGGTGCGGATCTGCTCGACCGTCCCCTGGATCCAGAGTGTCACCTGATGCCGGTACGGAGCCTTGGCGAGCCCTGAGAGGACGCGCTGCGCCGGATCGAGTCCGGCGGGCGGCTCGAACGCGCCGGGCAGGGTCCTCGCGTCTGCGATGCGGTCCAACCGGAACGTCCGGTCTTCGCCGATCTCGGGATCCGCGCCCGTGACGTACCACCGGCCCGAGTGGGCGACGAGCCCGTACGGGTGCAGGGTGCGTTCGCTGTGCCGCCCGTCGGCGGCGGTGTACGTGATCGAGACCGGCCGACGATGGTGCACGGCATCGGCGAGAGAGAGCAGGATCACGGTCTCCGGGACGGCGAACTCGCCGGGCGGAGCCGTGAAGGTGAGGGATTCGAGCACAGTGTCGAGCCTGTGGGCGAGCCGCTTGGGCAGTACCCGCCGGATCTTCGCCGCCGCCGTCTCACTCGCCGTGCCCGTCGCCGTCATCAACCCCGCTCGGCGACCGGCGACCAGGCCGAGCAGCACGGCGAGTGCTTCGTCGTCGCCCAGCATGAGCGGAGGCATGCGGTATCCGGCAGCGAGCCGGTACCCGCCGTAGCGGCCCCGCACCGACTCGACGGGCACGTCGAGCTCGATCAGGTGGTCCACGTACCGCCGCACGGTGCGCCCGTCGACGCCGAGCCGGTCGGCGAGTTCGGCCACCGTCCGGCTGCCGCCCGACTGTAGGAGCTCCAGCAGAGTGAGCACGCGAGCGGTAGGTCGAGCCATGCGTGGAACATAGCGCAAATGTGGACCGTTTCTGTCCGGTATTGGTCCTAGCATGCGAGGTAGAACGGCTCCACCGGAACAAGGGGATCACCATGAACTTCGTCTCGACCCGCATCATCACGGACGACGTCGCGCGCCTCGTCGACTTCTACGAGCGAGCCACGGGAGTGCAGGCGAGCTGGGCCAACGAGGACTTCGCCGAGGTCAGGACCACGACCGCGACCCTCGCGATCGGCAGCACCCGCACCGTCCCGCTGTTCGCGCCTGGCGCCGCCCGTCCGGCCGACAACCGTACCGTCATCATCGAATTCCTCGTGGACGACGTGGATGGCGCGCATCAGAACCTTGCCAGCTTCGTCGAGAACTTCGTCAACGAGCCCACCACGATGCCCTGGGGCAACCGGTCGTTGCTGTTCCGCGACCCCGACGGCAACCTCGTCAACTTTTTCACCCCAGTGACCCCGGCCGCCATCGAAAAATATGCTCGCTGACGACAGTGCGGCCCCCGCCAGGTGCCCCCGGCAGGCCGGCGTACGGGTGCGCGTTCGCGGCGTTGGGCGGTGAGAACGTCGCGGTGGTGTGCGGGCGGCGTCAGTCAGCACACCGCCCGCACAAGCTTCCGTCAGGTTCCGGCGACCACGACGACGGCGCCCGTCGCCGCCTCGATGCGGTGGATCGGGTCGAACTCGGCGTAACTACTACGGTCGGAACAGGTGACGCTGCCCTCGGCGACGAGGTCGTTCGTTGCTGAGGTGGCGGTGTTCCACCTCGTCACCGGTCCGCCCGAGTCACCGCCGAGCACGGGACCGTCCTGCGCGTGTCCGGTGACGGTGTCGACCTCCACCACCGGGGAGCCGCTGCATCCGGTGTTGCCGGTGTCAGTGACCTTGCCGTACACCAGGCCGCCGTTGGAGCCGGAAATGTAGACGGCGGAGCCGATGGCGGGCCACCCGGTCAGCTTCGCCGTGACCGGGTTGGCTGTCGACGTGTCGCGCTCGCCGAACCAGGAGTACCGGCTGAAGTAGGCCCCGTTCTCGCCGGCGACCATGGAGACGTCCGTGCCCAGGGCCAGGTAGTTCGAGCTGACGCGGAGGTTCCAGCCGCCGTTGTGCCAGAAGGTGGTGCCATTGGCACCGCAGTGCCCAGCGGTCGTCACCCAGTTGCTGTTCGTTCCCCCGCGAGTCATCCGGAAGCCGGTCGTGCAGTACGCGTTCACGCTACGCGGGTTGTCCCCCGCGGCGGTGACGTTGTAGTTGAACATCGCCAACCCGCCGTAGTACGGGATGGTGTCAACCCGGCGGCTGGCGGGCGTGATCCCGGCCTGCGAGACCGATACCCGGGGAGTCACGCCGGTAGCCTTGACGGCGGCGGCGACGAGTGCGTCCGCGTCCCCGGAAGCGTGGATGACGACCTCTCCGGCCAGGCGGTCCAGCTTCACACGGTCAACGCTGGCGGCGTGGGAGCCAGCCCAGGCGCGGCTGTTTGCCAGCCGCTCGGCTGCGGCTTCCAGCCGTTTGATCGGTACCGCAGTGGTCTCGAACCGGACCGGGACCTCTCCCGCCTGTCGCGAGCGGGAGCCGACCGCGGAGCGAAGCCGGGCACCGTCGGCGTTCTGTACCTGGCGGACGACCAGTTGACCGGTCACCTCGTCGAAATAGGTGCCGCCCGCGCCGTCGGGGTGCGCGGCGGCAGCGGCTTCCAGTCGGTGGAACTGCGCGGTCATCGCCTCGACGTCGACTGCTGCGGCAAAGCCGGGTTGCGGGGCCGGCCCGGCCGAAGACTCCTTCGCCTGAGCGGGGGACGATGTGACCGCGATCGTGGTGACTAGGCAGCAGAGCAACACCATGCTTTTACGCATGGAGCCTCCTTAGTGGAAGGTGCCCGGATGGTGCGGTGATCGTATAGTCCCGATCGCGGCGGCGATGTCCCACGCATTGATAAACGACATAGTCTGACTTGTTTCATTCGTCCAGACACGAAATGGGTCCAGGGCCCCCACGCGGAGGGCTCCTGGACCGGTGTACGACCGTGCGACCCGTCAGAAAATGTTCATGGCGATGCCGTTCGTGAGCGACGTGGTGCTCTGTACGCCATCGATCTTGATCGGGTTGCCGGAGACGTGCTGCACGAAGATCCGCATGATGAAGGTACGGGTGCCGCAGGTCGGGTCGACCGGGATGCCGGACAGGGCGAAGTTCGTGACGTAGTGGTGCGCGTCGTCGCGGATCGTCTTGCGGGACGTCGCCGTGCTCGTCGTGCGACAGGTGTGCGCCGTCGTGTCCAGCTGGATCATCTCGAAGCGCACATCCACCACAGCGTTCGTGCCGCGCGGCATTTCGTAGGCGTCGACGCTGCTGTTGCACGAGGCGGTACCCGTGTAGCAGGTAGTGAGCTCGAGATTGGCCAGCGCCTGGACGCTGGTGGCGTTGCTGTGCGCGTTCCACTTGTACACGGGCGTGCCGTCGTTGTAGAACACCCAGGCCGTGGAGGTGCCCGCGCCGACGTAGGTGCAGGTGCTGGACGTCCCGGTGCTGTTGCAGGAGGGGTTCTGCCACCAGCGTGCGCCCACCTGGTTGGTGTCGCTCACCTCAAGCCAGGTGTTGGTGGCGACGGCGGTCAGATGGTAATCGGTGAGCGAGCTGGAGGCCGTGTATCCGTAGAGGCCGCAGGTGTAGGTGCCGGCCGACGGCGCGGTGAACAGCAGGTCGGCGTAGATCGGCAGATGCCCAGGCGTGGCGTAGTACGTGGTGTCCGAGCCCTCGTGGTTGCGGGACGACGTTGAGGTGGTGCCGACCACGGTGCCGGCTGCGTCCACGCACTTGAGCGTGTTGTTCATCGCCACGATCTGCGTGACGCTGCTCGTCGCCTCAAGACGGCCCCGTACGTGCCTCGACTCTCCGGCCGAGAGCGTGACCGTTCGGCTCAGGAGGCGCTCCTCGACTCTTGAGTAAAAGTTGTTCCCGCTCGTCAGCGTCAGTCTCGTCACCGGCCCCGCATCCGCCTGCGCGGCCTGCGCGGAGCCGGTGATGATCAGCAGCGCCACGAGCATGCTGAATGCTTTCCGCACGTATCGACTCCTTCAGTGTTGAGGAAGGGCGCCCGGGAGAGCGCCGCGTCGGCCGAATTGCCGGCCATGACCCGAATCGGACCGCAGTTCGAGACGAGTGAATGTTAATGCCGGCTGATGCCCCACATGGTCTGTGCCAGCCGCATGGTGAGCAGCCTTCTGTCGGGTGAACATTGGCCGTGCGAACAACAGAACGACGGTGCGGGCCACCTCCAGGTGGCCCGCACCGTTATCGAACGCTGGGCGCGTTACGCCCGTCTGCAGAACGCTGTTGGGTTCGAGTTCCCGGCCTACAGGTCGGCCGTCGTCACCCGGGAGGACTCGTACGTCGTGGAGGCCCGGGGGAGGTCCGGCACGGTGGAGACGTGCTTGACCAGCATGCCGGTCGTGGCGTCGATGGTCAGCACCTCGCTGACCTCGCCGCCGAACACCTCGGGGCCGGCGGTGATCGTCAGCGTGGCCTTGCCGTGGGTGGTCGAGTCCTTGACGCTGACCGCGGCGATGGTGGACAGCAGACGCAGCACACCGGCCCGGACCTGCGTGTTGCCGTCGCCAGCGGACAGCGCTTCGATGCTGAATGTCCACAGGGCATTGTCGAAGTGCCGCTGAACGGCCTGAGGGCTGTACGGCTTCGGCTCGGCGTTGCCGCCCTTCTGCTTGATGATCACCTGGGCGTCCGCCTGCTGCTTGTCCCACACCGCCTTCTGCGCTGCGGGGTCGAGGCCCACCAGCGGGTCCTCGGCTGCCTTGAGCATCTGGGTCCGGCCGTCGGCCGGGCTGCTGTCCGCTGCGGCGACGGCTGCCTTGAGGAGCGGAGCGTAGCCGCCGTCCGTCATCTGATCCTGGTGACGGGCGATCGCGCGCTTGATGTCCCGCACGCTGTTGCCCGAATAGATCGCGTGACCGTCGGTGTACAGCGTGTACACGACCTGCATGGTCTTGGTGCCGTGGACCTGCGTCGCCTTCACCAGCCACGCGTCGCCCGCTGACGGGGTGAGCGTCTTGATGGACCCGGCCAGGGTCATCAGCGGCGCGCGCTCGGCAGGCCGGTCGACGGTGGTCGAGCTTGAGGTGGCGGCCGACGAATCCTTGCTGGCCTCCGTGACCCCGGTCGCCGACGAGTTGAGCACCACAGCGACGACTGCCGCCGCGGCGGCAACCCCCACCCCGGCGCCGATGCCCAATCGGCCCGCGATACCGACCCGGCGGCGGCGCTGCTCCCGCGTGGTTGTCGTCGTTTCCATGGTTGAAGTCGCCTCCATAGTCGTGTCCTCCGCTGATACCGCCCCCAGCAGCCGCACGGTTCCGGGGTCGGCCATGGCCGCCCGCAGCACCGCCCGCGCCCGCTGATACGCCTCCGGGCGTAGTGGTTCCGCGCTGCCCAACGCACCGACCAGATCGAGCTCGTCGGTCATCGGTGTCTCTCCTTCGCGCTGTTGCGGTCCTTCAGAAGCGCGGACACCCCCGGGGCGTCGCGCAATGCCGTCCTGGCCTGGCTCAGCAGCCGCCGCGCGGTGCCGGCCGGTATGCCGAGTGCCCGCGCGGCGTCGGCTGCGGTCAGGTCCTCCCAGGCGACGAGCCTCAGGACCTCCCGCTCTTCGGGTTTGAGCCGCGTCAGGGCCGACCGGAGCACCGCCCGGGCGTCCACGCCGAGGTCCACCGCCGACCACGGATCCCATCCAGTAGCCACGTCCGGTACGTCCGCGACCAGGTCCTCGGCCGGCCGGGACCGCCAGTAGCGCCGCAAGCGATTCAATGCCACCCCGTACAGCCACGGTCGCGCATCGTTGTACGACCGGTCGTACGAGCGCCGCGACTCGAACGCCGCAACCCACACCTCGCCCAGGAGGTCCTCAGCCGCATCCCGCCCAACCCGGCGAACGAGGTACGAACCGACGGCGGCCTCATGACGCTCGACCACCTCTACGAAGGCGTCGACATCGCCATCCAGCGACCGGCCTATCAAATCCGCATCCGAAGCCATGGCCCTCCTCGGCAAAAATCCGCGCTTCAACCTGACATTGCCGATCAGGCGGGAAAGTGTTCAGGTGCCGAGGTCCGACGGCGAGGTAGGCATGGGCGCACCGAACGAGCGTTACGGGTCAAGCGGTTCGATGACCTGCTTTCGGGCGTGTTGATAGATGACAGAGCTGCGGAACCCGACGATCTCGCGGCGACCGCTGAACTTGTCCATGAGGAAGGAGTGCAGGCCGTCGACGCTGGGTACGGCGACGTGGACGAGGAAGTCGTCGCCGCCGGCCACGACGTACACCGACAGCACCTCGGGCAGCTCCATCGCATATTTCTTGAAGCCGTCGATGACGGTGCGGCTCAGGGGCCGGACCTGAACGTGCAGCAATGCTTGGACGCCGCGGTTGAGGGCGGCCAGGCTGATCTCGGCGTGGTAGCCGGTGATCACGCCGCGTTCCCGTAGTGCGCGCACGCGTTCCAAGCAGGTGGACGGCGCGATGCCGACTGCCCGGGCCAGTTCGCGGTTGGTCTGCCGCGCATGTGTCTGCAGGTGCTGGATGATCGCCGTATCAAGTTCGTCCACGACCGAAATCTTGCCATTTCTCCGAACGTTGTTCGCTTTGAGCCGGTCAGTGCCGCGCAGCTGCCTACTGTCGATCTCGTTTCGGCGAGCACACGACAGGAGCCATCATGGTCGCGACCCATCTCGACACCGAGTCCATGCACGAACACGTCGTCCTCAGGCGGGGCGTACGGTCGGGCCTGCCGATCGTCGTCGCGGTGCACTCCACAGCGCTCGGTCAGGCCATCGGCGGCTGCCGGCTCGCGCACTACCCGCATTGGCGCGACGGGCTCACCGACGCGCTGCGGCTGTCGGCCGCGATGTCGGACAAGTGCGCGTTGGCTGGGCTGCCCAACGGCGGCGGCAAGACCGTCATCGCACTGCCCCCGGGCAGGACACTTGACGCGGCCGCCCGTCGGGCGGTGCTGCACGACGTGGGCGACGTCATCGCCGGCCTGGATGGCGCCTATGCCACCGGCCCGGACGTGGGAACCGGACCGGACGACATGGTCACGATCGCCGAGCGGACCCCGCACGCGTTCTGCCGACCGGTGCAGGCCGGTGGCAGCGGTGACTCCTCCGGCCACACCGCGGTCGGCGTCGTCGCCGCGCTGCATGCCCTGTGCGCCGAGCGATTCGGGTCAGCCGACCTGTCCACGCGCAGCTTCGCCGTGCTCGGCCTCGGCCGCGTCGGCAGCCACGTGCTGCGCATACTCGCCGACGCCGGCGCGACCCTGGTGGCCGCCGACACCGACGAGGGCAGGCGAACGTTCGCCGACACAGCGGGTGCCGCCTGGGCCAGCCCGCAGGACTGCCTGACCGCCGACGTGGATGTGCTCGTCCCCGCCGCTCTCGGCGGTCTGCTCACAGCGCACACAGTGCCGACACTGCGCTGCGCCGCGATCGCCGGACCGGCCAACAACCAACTCGACACTCCGGCCACCGCCGACCTGCTGCACCAGCACGGCATCCTCTGGGCGCCCGACATCATCGTCAGCGCCGGCGGCATCATCCACGCCACCGCCATCGAGCTACACCGGGAAACGTCCGCCCAGGCCACCGCCCGGGTCCACGGCATCGCCGACACCCTCACCGACATCCTGCGCACCGCCCGCGCCGCCGGCTCGACCCCGGCCGCCGCCGCCCGCTCCCGCGCCCGACACCAGATTGAGCACGGCCGCCCCTGACCCTGCCGCCAGCCGACCGCGAGAAAATGGTCAACCGCCGCTGTCCGACGCGGCCCGAACACCGGTATCCGCTGCTCAATAGCAGAACGGTGGCGGGTCGTCCGGTCCCTGGTGATTCCCAGGTCCGCGCAGTTGAACGCGCTGCCCGCTCCATGGGTGCGCCAGCCCCGGCTCGGTGTGTACCGGAAGAGGTACGCGCCGTCGCCCTGCTGCTTCGGGTCCCAACCGGTCGCCCAGTCCTTCCAGCACCCCACAGTGTCCGGGGTGATGCGGTCGCCGTGGAGCCTCGGCCATGGCCAGTTGGTCGTCGGGGATCTGTTGGCGCGCCCAGGCGGTCAGCCGATGCGGCAGTAGACCGCGCGCGGTCGCCTCCAGATCGACGAAGCCGCGCACGAGGTCCGCGGTGACCGGTGTGGTGATCCACTGGTGTTCGGTGGGCATTGCCTCAAGCCTCTCGATCGAGATCTCGGTGTTCATCGGCGCGCCGCGCTGGAAGCCGCTGGCGGTGGTGCGGCCGTCGTCGGGTCAGCGAGTGCTGCGGTTGCGTAAGACCGCGTCGAGCGAATCCACGATCCATTCCCAGGATTCCAGCGCGTTGGGAGCGCTGTGTTCGAAACCACCGGCCAGCTCCAAGCTGACGTAGCCGTGGAAGACGCTGCCCAGCATCCGGACCGCATGGGTCGCGTCTGGCTCGTCCAACCCGTAACCCCGCAAGATCGCCCGAGCCATCTGCGCGTGCCGGACGCCGGCACTCGCGGCCGCCGTTTCCGGACCGAGCCGGAGCCGGGCGGCGGCGTAACGGCCCGGGTGTTCCCTGGCGTAGTCGCGGTAGGCGTCAGCGAACGCGGCCAGGGCGTCCCTGCCGGCCCGACCGGCGACGGCATCGGCGACGCGGTCGGCGAGTTCCTCCAGCGCGAACAGCGCGATGCGGATCCTGAGGTCCTGTGAGTTCTTGAGGTGCGAGTACAGGCTCGGGACCTTGACGTCGAACCGCCGAGCGAGCGCCGAGACGGTGACCTGGTCGAAGCCGACCTCGTCGGCCAGTTCCGCCCCCGCTCGGGTCAGACGCTCCGGCGTCAGTCCTGGTCTGTCCATCACGCCCTCCTATCTGCCTACAACAACTATGCTCCTGCCTAATGCCTGTAGGCAAATCCGTCAGCGAGCGTGAGACTGAGGCACCGTTCCCGCATGGCGGCCTGCGCGGTCAGTACTTGGGAACCACTCCTCGACGCTGAGAGAGTTCACGGCATGACCGAGATCCGCGAGTTCCGCACCGATATTCCGCGGGACGACCTCACCAACCGGCTGGCCCGTACCCGATGGGTCGACGATCTGCCCGGCGTCGGCGACGACGGTGTGCCGCCGGCCCGGGTCCGTGTCCTGGCCGGGTGCTGGCAGCACGGGTACGACCGGCGGGCGTGGGAGAAGCGCTGATGGATCGCCGGGCGATGAACCGGGCCACGCTCGACCGCCAGCTGCTCCTGCGCCGCTCCGACATGAGCGTCCCAGCGGCCCTCGCCCACCTCGTCGGGCTGCAGGCACAAACCCCGCACACCTGGTACGCAGGACTGTGGAGCCGGCTCGCCGACTTCCGGGCGGTTGACATCGCGACGCTGCTGGAGAGCCGGGCGGTGGTGAGGATCGCGCTGATGCGGTCCACCATTCACGTCATCGGTGCCGCGGAGGCCGCGCGGATTCGGCCGCTCGTACAGCCGGTGCTGGACCGGGACCTGTTCGCCAACCACACCCACGGGCGGTGGATGCGCGGGCTCGACACCGGTGCGGTGGCGGCGCACGCGCACGACCTGCTCGCCGAGCGGGCGATGACGCCCGCCGAGACGGGCGCCGCCCTGCTACGGCGGTGGCCGGACAACAACGCGGCGGCGCTCGCGTACGCGGCCCGTAACCTGCTTCCGCTCGTGCAGACGCCGCCTCGCGGGGTGTGGGGCTGTAGCGGCCGTACCGTGCACGCGCCGCTCGACGTCTGGGCGGACCCGCCGCTGCACCCAATGACGATCGATGACCTGGTGCTGCGTTACCTGGGCGCGTACGGCCCGGCGACAGTGGCCGACGCGCAGACCTGGAGCGGCCTCACCCACCTCGCCGAGGTGGTCGACCGGCTCCGGCCGCGGCTGCGGACGTTCCCCGGCGGGTACGTCGACCTGCCCAACGCGCCACGGCCCGACCCGGGCACCCCGGCACCGGTGCGGTACCTGTACGACTTCGACAACCTGCTGCTGTCCTATCGTGACCGGACGCGGGTGCTCACCGACGAGTTCCGCAACCGGGCGGTGACCCGGCACGGTCCGGTCCCCAGAGCGGTACTGGTCGACGGGTTCACGGCGGGAGCGTGGACGGTCGCAGCCGCGGCGCTCACCGTTCGGCTCTTCGTACCGCTGACGGCCGCCGACCGCGACGCGGTGACCGCCGAGGGTGCCGCGCTGCTGAGTTTCCTGCACCCGGACGCCGCGCCCGACGTGCGGCTCGTCGAGGAATTCGAATGAGGAGGAGAACAGCACACGAACGGCGCCTGCTCGCATAGCCGTCAGCCTCCCTCGCGGCGGCCCGGGCCAGGCCAGGGCTCAGTCGAGCAGATAGCTGGCAGGGACCGCGTCGGTCAGCCAGACGCCGTTCGCGCTGCGGTGGAACACGTGCCCGTCGGCGGCCATCGCCGCCGCGTCGACGGTGAGGATCACGACCCGACCGGCCCGCCGGGCACCGACCCGATGGGCGGTCTCGGTGTCGGTGGAGAGATGGACGTGGTGCCGGCCGCCGCGGTGC
This sequence comes from Micromonospora sp. NPDC049049, assembly GCF_040649115.1. Lineage (NCBI taxonomy): Bacteria > Bacillati > Actinomycetota > Actinomycetes > Micromonosporales > Micromonosporaceae > Micromonospora > Micromonospora sp. NPDC049049. The sequence continues at coordinate 50,400 of NZ_JBEZEX010000039.1, forward strand.
AGGCCGGTGGCCCGGATCGACTCCAGCGCGTCGGCGCTGGTGCCGTGATAGAGCCGGTCCGGTGGGGTCACCGAGGGCAGTCCGAGGTCCACCGGGACCGAGTGGCCCTGGTTGGCCCGGATTCGCAGCACACCGTCGGTGCCGCGCTCGACAGCGAACCGCTGCTTGTCGTTGCCGGCGACGACCGCGTCCAGCTCGGCCCGCTCGATCCGTAGGGCGGCGAGCAGAGTGTCGACGGGAGTCCAACCGGCCGGGTCGAGCACCAGGCCGGCCCGGCCGGGGTCGTGCCGGAGGGCCTTCGACATCCGTTTGCTCAACTTCACCAGGCGCTCGCGATCCACTGTGGCATTGTGGTCGATCCCCGGTGGTCGAATCGAGAGGTTTCCCGAGGCGGTTCGAACCGGTGTCCCCACCCCCGGCGTCGCATAGTGGCCGGCGGCACCGGACGCCTGATAACCGCTGTAACTGTGACGGCGTATCGGGGCAGGATCATCAGCCGTGACACTTGTCCTGCCGCCGCGTCTGACGGCCTCGGCTCGGAGCTTGCGCGACGCCGCTCATCGACGCGGAATACACACCGTCCAGCTCGGCTCTTTCGAGGTGCCCGCCGGGCTGCGTGCTGATCACCTTCATGCGGGACCGAGCTTCGCGGATGTCGTCGCACCGTTGCTTGGGATCGCGCCGCTGGAAGCGGAACCTGGTTGGCTGACTGGGCTTCCTCGTGAACTTACCCGCCGCGACATCACCCTGGTCGCCATCGGCGAGGCCTACGAACTCCGTCGACCGGCGTTCATCAAGTCGCCCAATGACAAGAACATCCCGGCGATGATCTACACGGATGGCTCCCGCCTGCCCGGCCCGGATGCTGTCGACCGGCGGACTCCAGTGCTCGTCAGCGACATCGTCGACTTCACCGCCGAGTACCGGCTACACGTGCTCGACGCTGTTGTCTACGCCGGCAGTCAGTACGCCGCGCACGGCCGATTGCACCTCGGCCCTCCGTCGACCGACGCGCTAGCCTTCGGCGCCGATCTCATCGCCGGCTACGGGCACACGTTGCCCTCCGCCATCGTCGTCGACGTAGGGCTGGTCGACGGTCGTTGGGCCGTGATCGAGGCAAACGCCGCATGGGCCAGCGGCGCCTACGTAGCGGATCCCGACCTGGTCCTCGATGTCGTCCTTCGAGCGGCAGGCCCAACCGCTTCGGTGACCGCCCGCGACCGACAGTTCATCCGACGGCCTCAGCTGGGCGCTGCGCTGTGAGCCGGTAGGTCCAAGCCGGTGTACTGATCTGCCGAGTTGAGTGCTCCCTGACAAGGGTCTTGTGGCACGGCTACGTTGGGGCCCATGACGACGACCTTGGGCCGATTTGCCGGCGTCACGATAGATTGTCAAGACCCACAGAAGCTGGCTGACTTCTGGTCCGCCGTGCTCGGTGGCCGGGTGACGGAGTCCCTACCCGGCTGGCGGCGAGTCATCGTTACCGACGGCGGGCCGGTGCTGACGTTCCAACCGGTACCGGAGCCCAAGGTAGGCAAGGCGCGTCTGCACGTGGACATCGCTGTCGCCGACGCCGGTGAAGCGGTGGACCGGATCGGGGCGCTGGGCGGCCGGTGGACCGGCGAACGGCACGACTACCCGGAAGGCGCGGTTCTGGTGATGGCCGACCCGGAAGGCAACGAGTTCTGCGTCGTGCAGTACTACCAAAAATGACGTCCGTCGTTCAGTTCGAGGTCACCGACGCTGAGTGTTCGAAAAGGGTGGCGCGTGCGGGACGGTGATTGGGTAGCGTCCCGGGCGTGATCGAGCTTGTCGAGCGGCATACGGCACTCGCCGTTGTGGTCGGGTCCCGGGCGTACGGGCTGCACGACCTGGCCTCCGACTACGACCGGCGTGGTGTGTATGTAGCGCCCACACGAGCGTTCTGGCACCTCGACAAGCCGCCCACCCACCTCGACGGTCCGGCGGCGGAGCAGTTCTCCTGGGAGTTCGAACGCTTCTGCGTCCTGGCCTTGCAGGGCAACCCGACAGTTCTGGAGGTGCTCTGGTCCCCGTTGGTCGAGACGATCACCGTCGACGGGGAATGGTTGCTGGCAGCACGGCAGGCGTTCCTGTCGAGGCGGGTGGCGGAGACCTACGGCAACTACGCCCGCGATCAGCTCAACCGAGTGGCGGCCCGCCGCGAGCGGACCGGCGAGACGAATCACAAGCAGGCCATGCACATGATCCGGCTGCTGATCGCCGGGGCGCATGTGCTGCGTACGGGGGAGGTGCTGGTCGACGTTAGTCACCTACGCGACCGGCTGCTCGCGGTGCGGCGCGGCGAGCTGCCCTGGGATGAGGTTGCCGCCTGGGCGGCGGACCTACTTGTCGAGCTCGCCGACGCGACCGCCACCACCGTGCTGCCCGATCAGCCCGACCAGGTTGACGTGGATCGGCTGCTCGCGGCCGTACGGGAGAGGAACCTGTAGTGACGACCGAGGTGCCGTCGTGGGCCGCCGAGGCAGCCCGCGACCTGCCCCGTCCGCTGCTGTTCGCCACCGTCAGCGGTGCGCATCTGTACGGATTCGCGTCCATCGACTCCGATCTGGATCTGCGTGCCGTGCACCTGCTCCCGACCGAGGAGGTCGTCGGGTTGCGCACCGGTCCGCAGACGTTGCAACACATGAGCGTGCGCGACGGCGTCGAGTTGGACGTGGTCAGCCACGATCTGCTGAAGTTCGCCAAGCTGTTGAACAGCCGCAACGGGTACGTCCTGGAGCAGCTGCTGTCACCGCTGGTGGTGGTGACCACTGCGGTGCACGCCGAACTCATCGCCCTGGCCCCGCGACTGGTCACCCGTCACCATGCGCACCACTACCTCGGTTTCGCGGCCACTCAGGAGAGGCTGCACGCCAGGACCGGGCAGCTCAAGCCCGCGCTCTATACGCTGCGGGTCCTGCTCACCGGGATCCACCTGATGCGGACCGGCCGCGTAGAGACGAACCTTGCCGTGCTGGGGACGAGGTTGTCCTACGTCCCGGATCTCATTGCCGCCAAACGGAAGGCCGAGCATGGCCCGCTGCCCGCGGGCGTTGCAGGGTGGCTCGCTACCGACGTGTCGCGGCTGCGCGCCGAGCTGGAGACGGCCCGGGACACCTCGGTCTTGCCCGAACGCGCAGATCCGGCAGCCGTGAACGCCCTGCACGACCTGGTGGTGCGCACCCGACTACACGGGCTCCCCACCAGGGTCGTGAGTCAACGGGATGAGGTCGCACCCTGAGCCAGGGGCGGTCCGGCGATGACGTCCGCCAGTTGCAGATCCGGGTCGCCGGGTGGGCCGGCTACCGGGACATCGTGGAGAACGA
>NZ_JBEZEX010000040.1:0-52950 GCF_040649115.1 Micromonospora sp. NPDC049049
CCCGTTCGGTCGTTCGTGGGGACTGTAACGACCGGGCGGAGGTCGGCATTCCAACCTGCGCGACCTGCATCCCACACCCTTGAGGGTCAGGCGGCCGGTCGGTGGTGCTGCGATCGTCAGGGTGTGTAACGACCCCGGCCCGGCCATGATTCCGCCCCACGAGTGCGCCCCGTCACAGGACAGAGATCGCATAACTCGCAGAAGCCCACGCCCCGCGTCAAGCCCGAATGCCCCGGACCGGGCAAACCTCCCAGGCTGGCCGTCTCGGCTAGCCCTTCGGGCCGCGCACTCCGCTTGATCCACTCGGCATCATCGAAAACGCGGTGTCCAGCTGGGCAGGATGCCCCGACATCAAGGAACCCGTGTTGATCATGGCGGCGTCGGCGTCGGCGTCGGCCCCTAGGCCCGACCCCCCGGTCCCCGACCCCCCGTCCCCGTCCCCGGCCCCGGCCCCGGCCCCGGCCCCGGTCCCTGCTCCTGGGCCGCCGGCCCGGCCGCTCGCTCCGAACCCCTGTCGCAGCCGCGATGGCAGGGCGCAGGGGCAGGGCGGGACCCTGACTACGCGAAACCGCGGAAACCGTATGAAACGCGCGAACCGCGCCTCCGGGACGGAGGCGCGGTTCGCGGATGTCGGGGACGTGTGTCGGGTCAGGCGACGTTGCGTTGGGCCGGGACGGTCGACTTGTGCGGGCGACCCAGGCGGGCCTCCAGTCGTGCGACGTCGACCCGGGCGTGCCGGCGGTCTGCCAGGTCCTCCCAGCCGACGGCGAGCAGTCGCAGGCGCTCCGACTCGCTGAAGCCGCCCCACACGCCGTACGGCTCTCGTACCGACAGGGCGTGAGCGGCGCACTCGGCGCGTACCGGGCAGGCGCGGCAGACCGACTTGGCAGTGGACTCGCGACGCAGCCGGGAAGAACCACGCTCACCGTCGGGGTGGAAGAACTGGGCGCTGTCGCGCCCTCGGCAGGCACCGAGTCGCTGCCAGTCCCAGAGATCGACGATGGGTCCGGGCAGTCTACGTACGTTCGACATCAGCACCCCTCCTCCCGCGCGGCTCCGCGAGAATCCTTATGGCCGGCATCCGGGCGGCGGGCCGCGCAGGCGCACCGTTCCCGGCCTGGATCTCCCGGTACCCGGGCTGTCGTCAACTCACACGTGTGTGATCGAAAACGTCCGAGAAATTGCGGCTTTTGCCCCATCTGTCGGAAAAGTTCGAAGGATTGCCGGGAACCCCCTCCCCAGCCGACCGCGTCATGGTCTGCTCGTTGGCGGAGAGGAGACCACAGTGCGTACCGTTCTTGTGTGCGTTCGGACACCACTCGCGGCCCAGCACCTTACTTCTGCTGCCGCGCGGCTGGGGTTGTCCGCGATCGTTCGTACCGCCGTCTCTGATCCCGAGGTGATGCTGCGGCTGGCCGAGCGACCGGCCGACGTGGTGCTGGCCGACACGGCCCTCACCCGGCCGGACAGCGCCGGCTTCGTCCGCCGGGTGTTGGCGCGTGCGCCGCAGGCGGCGGTGCTGCTGCTCGGCACCGAGGAGTCCGAGGCCGCGGCGGCCACCATCAGCGCCGGCGCCCGAGGGCTCATCCAGAATGTCGATCATGATCTGACCAGCGCGGTGGCGAAGGCGCTCCTGCTGCTCACCGCGCCTGGCCGAGCCTCCCGGCAGCGGATCACCGATCCGGCCCGCGACGCGGCGGCGGTGGGTGGTTCCGGCCGCTCCGGGCCGTCGCCGCGCGGTTCCGGCGAGCCCGGCTGGACGGCCACAGCAGCCGACGGGCCGGCCGGGGTGGCGTCGGTGCCGGTGCAGCGGGGCGACGACGAGGCGGAGGCGGGGACCGGCGAGTCGCCGGCGCAGACCGACCCGGGCCGTCCCGCCCCGAACGCCCGACCCAGTCGGGCGTCGATCGGGCTCACCGAGCGTGAGCTTCAGGTGCTGCTGGGCATGGCCGAGGGCAAGAGCAACGCGGAGATCGGCCGGGAACTGTTCGTCTCGGAGGACACCGTCAAGACGCACGCCCGCCGGCTGTTCCGCAAGCTTGGCGCTCGGGACCGGGCGCACGCGGTGGCGGCGGGCTTCCGCGCCGGTCTGGTGGCCTGACACCCGGGCAACGCCGCCGCACGGCACGCCGCACTGCACGCCGCGCGGAAGCGAGCACGCCGCACGGCACGCCATGCAGCCGGGCGCGCCGCGCAGTCGGGGCACGCCGCGCAGCCGGGCACGCCGCGCAGCCGGGGCACGCCGCGCAGCCGGGGCACGCCGCGCAGCCGGGCACGCCGTGCAGTCGGGGCACGCCACGCGGCAGCGGAGCATCCGGCGGGTCGGCGGGAGGGACAGCAGGGGTACGCCGCGCGGCCGCCGCGCGGGGCTACTTGGTGGCGGTCGGGGTGTCCGGCTCGTCCTCGGTGCCCTCGGACAGGGTGTCGTGCACCCCGTCCGCGTACCCCCGGGCGTAGTCCCAGGTCACGTAGTGGTCCGGGTCGGGGTCGTAGGCGGGTTCGTGCACCCGGGGCCGACCCGAGTTGAGCAGGTGCCGCAGGTTGCCGCGGAGCAGGTCCCAGTCGAAGTAGTGCGGTTCGCGACAGTCCTCGCATTCGATCACGAGCCCGCGAACCCCGATCGGGGCCAGCAGGGCCTGGTAGATCTCCAGGTCAGCGAGGTCTTCCAGCACATCCTGCCGCTCGACGTCGGTCAGCGGATCCGGCGTCGCGTCATCGCCCGGGTCATCCAGACCCGCAGTCGGATCGGCCGGGTCGCCGTTGAACGGGTCGATGGGCTCGTCGTGCACCCCCTCACCGTAGACCCAACGCGGCGCGAACGTCCGCCCCCCGGTCTCCGGGCCGGCCCGGCCTGCCACGGACGGGTCGCCCAGCTCACTGGGTACGATGAAGCGACGTGCCGGCTTCGTGGTGCGCTCCGGTGCCCGCCCGCGCCACCTCGCTGAAGCCCATCCGAGCAGCTCAGGGGAGCAATCGTGGAAAATTCGCCCAGCACCGATCTTCCGGCCGGCGGCGAGCACGCCGACCTGGGCGGCCACCTGCCCGAGCTGCCGGCCGGCTCCGCCCGGGTGGTTCCGCTCGGCCTCACCTTCGATGACGTGCTGCTTCAGCCGGGCGAGTCGGACGTGGTGCCCAGCCGTGTGAATACCCGGACGAAGCTCACCCGCAACATCGAGTTGTCCATTCCGCTGCTGTCCAGCGCGATGGACACGGTGACCGAGGCCCGGATGGCGATCGCCATGGCCCGCCAGGGCGGCATCGGCGTGTTGCACCGCAACCTCTCGCTGGAGGACCAGGCACACCAGGTCGACCTGGTGAAGCGCTCGGAGTCCGGCATGATCACCAACCCGGTGACCGCGAGCCCGGACGACACGCTGCGTGAGGTCGACGAGCTGTGCGGGCGTTACCGCATCTCCGGTGTTCCGGTGGTGGACGGCGACGGCCAGCTGGTCGGCATCGTCACCAACCGGGACATGCGTTTCGTCTCCGAGCCGAACACTCCGGTTCGCGAGATCATGACCCACACCCCGCTGGTCACCGCGCGGGTCGGGGTGAGCAAGGACGAGGCACTGGCGCTGCTGCGTCAGCACAAGGTCGAGAAGCTGCCGATCGTCGACGACTCGGGCCGGCTGCGTGGCCTGATCACCGTCAAGGACTTCACCAAGAGCGAGCAGTACCCGGACGCCAGCAAGGACGACGCCGGCCGGCTGCGGGTCGCCGCCGCCATCGGTGTGGGCGAGGACGCGTACAAGCGGGCCCGTGCACTTGTCGACGCGGGCGTCGACGTGCTGATCGTGGACACCGCGCACGGTCACCAGCGGGCCGTGCTGGACATGGTCCGCCGGCTGAAGGCCGACGTGACGGTTGACATCATGGGCGGCAACGTGGCCACGTACGCGGGTGCGAAGGCGCTTGTCGACGCCGGCGCCGACGGCGTCAAGGTGGGCGTGGGGCCGGGCGCGATCTGCACCACCCGCATCGTCGCCGGGGTCGGCGTGCCGCAGGTGACCGCGATCATGGAGGCGGCCCGGGCCGCCCGCCCGGCCGGTGTGCCGGTGATCGGCGACGGCGGCATCCAGTATTCCGGCGACATCGCCAAGGCCCTGGTGGCCGGCGCGGACACGGTGATGCTCGGCAGCCTGCTGGCCGGTTGCGAGGAGAGCCCCGGCGAGCTGATCTTCGTCAACGGTAAGCAGTTCAAGACGTACCGCGGGATGGGGTCGCTCGGCGCGATGCAGTCCCGGGGTCAGGCCAAGTCGTACAGCAAGGACCGTTACTTCCAGCAGGACGTGCTCAGCGACGACAAGCTGGTTCCCGAGGGCGTGGAGGGCCAGGTGCCCTACCGGGGGCCGCTGTCCCGGGTCGCCCACCAGCTGGTCGGCGGGCTGCGGCTGGCGATGGGGTACGCCGGTGCGGAGAACATCCCCGATCTGCACCGCCGGGGCCAGCTCATCCGGATCACCGCGGCTGGTCTGAAGGAGAGCCACCCGCACGACATCCAGATGACCGTCGAGGCGCCCAACTACCACACCCGCTGATCCAACACCCCCAACCACCTGGAGTCCCCCATGCGTGACGTGGTCGAGATCGGGCTGGGCAAGACCGCGCAGCGCGGCTACCACCTGGACGACATCGCCATCGTGCCGAGCCGCCGTACCCGGGACGTCGACGACGTCTCGACGTCGTGGCAGCTCGACGCGTACCCGTTCGGCATTCCGTGCGTCGGTCACCCCTCCGACGCCACCATGAGCCCGGCCTCCGCGGTGCGGCTCGGTCAGCTCGGCGGCCTCGGCGTGCTCAACGTCGAGGGGCTCTGGACCCGCTACGAGAACCCGACCAAGGTGCTGGACGAGCTGGCCGGCCTCGACGAGGAGGCCCGCGCCACCAAGCGGCTCCAGGAGGTGTACGCCGAGCCGATCCGCCCGGACCTGATCGCCGAGCGGGTCCGCGAGCTGCGCGCCGGTGGCGGCACCGTGGCGGTGCGGGTCTCCCCGCAGCACACCCTCGCGCTGGCGCCGGTGATCCTGGACGCCGGGGTGGACATCCTGGTCATCCAGGGCACCATCGTCTCGGCCGAGCACGTGTCGACCACCGATGAGCCGCTGAACCTCAAGGAGTTCATCGCCGACCTCGATCTGCCGGTGATCGTCGGTGGTTGCACGGACTACAAGACGGCGCTGCACCTGATGCGTACCGGCGCGGCCGGCGTGATCGTGGGCATCGGTGGCGACGAGTGGTCGACCACCGAGTCGGTGCTGGGCATCCGGGTGCCGATGGCCACCGCGATCGCCGACGCAGCGGCGGCCCGCCGTGACTACCTGGACGAGACCGGTGGCCGGTACGTGCACCTGATCGCCGACGGTGACATCCAGACCTCGGGCGACATCGCCAAGGCGCTCGGCTGCGGCGCGGACGCGGTGATGCTCGGTGAGCCGCTGTCGCTCTGCGACGAGGCCCCTGCCGGTGGTGCCTGGTGGCACTCGGCGGCGAGTCACCCGTCGCTGCCCCGGGGTGCCTTCGAGGTTTCCGGTGAGCCGCTCGGGTCGATGGAGCAGTTGCTCTTCGGGCCGGCGGACGAGGCCGACGGCCAGCTCAACCTGTTCGGTGGGCTGCGTCGGGCGATGGCCAAGTGCGGTTACCGCGACCTGAAGGAGTTCCAGAAGGTCGGCCTGGTCCTCGACCGCTGACCGTTCCTGACGCGCGAAGGCCGGCCCGCACGGGCCGGCCTTCGTCGTGTTCAGTCGGCTGTCACTTCTCCACGTAGATGGTCAGGTCGGACATGTTGCGGTAGCTGGTCGCCGCGAAGTCGAGCGACTGGCCCTTGTTGTCCGCGCCGCCGGGGGCGGTGTCCATCTCCCAGTTGGCGTGGTGGAAGTTGCGCTCGCCGATGGTCTGGAAGAACTGCTGGAAGTTGAGGTCGCCGTCGCCCAGCGGGGTCATCTGGTACCCGTTGGGAACGCTGGTGTCCCGGTCGCCGTCCTTGGCGTGGAAGAGCGGGAACCGGGTGGTCCGGTCGGCCACGGTGAGGATCGGGTCGAACAGGTCGGTCACCTCCTGGCCGGCCGGGTTGACGTACTTCTGGTGCTTGTAACGGGCCACGTAGGCCCAGTAGATGTCCAGCTCGAAGAAGACGTACCTCGGGTCGGTGATCTCGAAGAAGTACTCCAGTCGGCGGATGCCGGAGGACCGGGTCTGCCGGCCCTGCGCGTCGCGTGGGCCCCGGTCGATCAGGAAGTTGTACGCGGCGTCGTGGTTGTGCGTGTAGAGCCGCATACCCCGGGCCTTGGCCTGCCGGCCCAGCTCGTTCCAGATGTCCGCGGCGGCGTCCCACTCTGCCTTGTAGGCGCTGCTGGTCGGGTCGCTGCCGGTGCCGATGTTCTTCATGCCGAGTTCCTCGGCGATGTCCAGCTGTTGCTGGAAGGTGGCCGGCTGGATCGAGGCGTGGGTGCCGTTGGCCACCAGGCCGTTGTCGTCGAGGATCTTGCGAATCTCGGCGGGGGTGATCTGCCGGCCCAGGATCTCGGTGCTCTGGGTGTAGCCGGCGAACTCGATCTCCTTGTAACCGATCTCGGCGAGTCGGGCGAGGACGCGCTCGAAGCCGTACGGCACCCCGCTGTCGTCGGGCGCGGCGGTGATCCGGTCGCGGACGCTGTAGAGGATGATGCCGCGGTTGCGGGCCGGGATCAGCGGCTCCACCCGTAGCTTGCTCGCCTTGCCGGGGTTGGCGAGCGCGGGGGTGCCGGTGGCGAGGACGGGTAGGCCGGCCGCGCCGATCGCGGCGGCGGCGCCGGCGGAGGCGGCGAGCAGGGATCGGCGGCTGAGCCGGCCGGTGGGGGTGGCGTCGGGGGCGGTGTGGTCTGGCATGGTTCCACCTTTCGCGACGGTGGTCGGAGACAGACACTAACGTCGGTCTAAGTCGAAAGATAGGTTCGATCGACGGCAGCTTTTGTTTGATTCAACGAAAGTTACTGATGATCGTCGATACCGGCCGCGCGGCCCGCGATGCTGACTACGCTCGTCCTGACCGCACCGCGCAGGAGGCGAGAGGCGCAGGAGGCGAGAGGCGCAGGAGGCCGCAACGCCGCAGGAGGAGTGGGCATGGTCCGGACCGGACGCAGACTGCGCATCGCCGCGCTGACCTGCGCGATCGGGCTGGCAGTCACCGGTTGTACCGGCGACGACCGCGACGGCTTCCGGCCCGGTGCCGCCGACGTCAGCGACCCGTACGTGCCGGGGCACGGCAACGGCGGTTACGACGTCGGGCACTACGGCCTCGACGTGCGCTACGACCCGTCGACCGACCGGCTGACCGGTCGAGCCGTCATCACGGCCACCGCCACCCAGGACCTGTCCCGGTTCAACCTGGATCTGGTCGGCCTGGAGGTCCGCGCGGTCAGCGTGGGTGACGTGGCGGCCGAGCACCGGCGCGACGACGGCGAGTTGGTGGTGACCCCCCGCGACGGACTGCCGCGCGGCCGGCAGTTCACAGTGACTGTCGAGTACGCGGGCATCCCCACCGCCGTCGACGACGGGGCGTTGGGCAGCGGTGGTTTCCTGCACACCGCCGACGGCGCGGTGGCGCTCGGCCAACCCGACTCGGCCGCCACCTGGTTCCCGGTCAACGACCACCCGTCGGACAAGGCCACCTACGACCTGGCGGTGACCGTTCCGGACGGCCTGGCCGCGCTGAGCAACGGCGTACCCGGGCCGAAGAGCAGCGCCGACGGTTGGACCACCTGGCGCTGGTCGGAGCGCGCCCCGATGGCCAGCTATCTCAGCACGCTCGTGATCGGCGACTACCGGGTGGTGACCGGCACGCACGCGGGTCGACCGATGGTCACGGCGGTGGCCGCGAGCCTGCCGGAGACCGGCGGCGCGGCCACCTCGCTGGCCCGCACCGGCGCGATCGTCGACTTCCTGGCCAGCCGCTTCGGCCCGTACCCGTTCGACTCGTACGGGGGGATCGTGATCGCCGACGACCGGATCGGGTACGCGCTGGAGACCCAGTCCCGGCCGGTCTACGGGCCTGGCTTCTTCGCGGACGATAAGCCGAACCCGAGCGTCGTCGCGCACGAACTGGCGCACCAGTGGTTCGGCGACAGCGTGTCGCTGACCAGGTGGAGCGACATCTGGCTCAACGAGGGCTTCGCCAGCTACGCCGAGTGGTTGTGGGAGGAGCACGACGGCGGCCGGACCGCCCAGCGCAACTTCGAGATCCAGTACGCGGCGACCGACTGGACGCAGCCGTCGGTCGAGCCGGGCCGGGAGCAGATGTTCGGCACTGCCGTCTACAAGCGCGGGGCGCTCGCCGTGCACGCGTTGCGCCGGACCGTCGGCGACGACCTCTTCTTCCGCATCCTGCGTACCTGGACCACCGAGCGGGCGGCGGGCAACGCGACCACGGCGGACCTCGTCGCGCTGGCCGAGCGGGTCGCCGGGAGGCAACTGCGTCCGCTCTTCGACGCCTGGTTGGTGGGCGGGTCGGCTCCCACACTGCCGTGATCCGGCCCCGCCGCCCGGTCGATATGCTGCCGCCTGCGAACGGCGGGTAGGCGCCCGTTCGCGCGGAACTGCGGAGGCCGTGACCGGCCACCGTGCGGAAAGGGTGTGGGATGCGCGGGACGCGGCACAGACTGCGAGTGGCTGCCGGCCTGCTGGTGACCGGTGCGCTCGCACTGTCCGGATGCGACTCGGCGGGCCCGGAGGCGGCCCCGTCACCGAACGCGTCCCCCACTCCGGCGCGGACGTTCGCCGCGGGCGCCGACGGGGTCGGCGACGCCTACTTCCCGACCTACGGCAACGGCGGCTACGACGTCGGGCGGTACACGGTGAAGGTGCGCTACGACCCGGCCAAGGACCAGCTGACGGGTACGACAACGGTGCGGGCCACCGCGACCACCGACCTGTCGTCGTTCAACCTCGACCTGGCCGGCCTGACCGTCAGCGCGGTCACTGTGGACGGCGCACCGGCGACCCACAGCCGCAAGCGGAACGAGCTGGTGATCAAGCCGGCTTCCGGGCTGATCAACGGCAACGGGTTCGTCGCCGAGGTCACCTACGCGGGCAAGCCGAAGCCGCTGAAGAACGAGGCGCTCGGTGACGGTGGTTTCCTGCACACCGCCGACGGTGCCATCGCGCTGGGTCAGCCCGAGTCGGCCAGCACCTGGTTCCCGGTCAACGACCACCCGTCGGACAAGGCGGCCTACGACTACGAGGTCACCGTTCCGGACGGCCTCACCGCGATCAGCAACGGCGTTCCCGGCGGGAAGACCAGCACGGGCGGTTGGACCACCTGGAAGTGGTCGGAGAAGTCGCCGATGGCCAGCTATCTGAGCACGCTGGTGATCGGCAAGTTCCGGATCACCACCGGCGAGCACAAGGGCCGCCCGGTCTACAACGCGGTCACCACCACCGAGCCCAAGGGGAACGCGGACGCGTCGATAGCGCAGACCGTCGCGGTGGCGGACTACCTGGAGAGTGTGTTCGGGCCGTACCCGTTCGACGCGTACGGCGGTGTGGTGATCTCCGACAGCCGGATCTCCTACGCCCTGGAGACGCAGAGCCGACCGGTGTACGCGGCGAGCTTCTTCCGGCAGGGCGAGAACACCGAGGTCGTCGCGCACGAGCTGGCCCACCAGTGGTTCGGCGACAGCGTCGCGTTGGCCAGGTGGGAGGACATCTGGCTCAACGAGGGCTTCGCGACGTACGCGGAGTGGCTCTGGGCCGAGCACACCGAGGCGTACACCGCCAAGGAGGCGTTCGACAACCGGTACGCCAGCATGTCCGCGCGGGTGTGGCAGACACCGCCGGGCAAGCCGGGCGCGGAGAAGCTGTTCAGCGAGTCGGTGTACCAGCGCGGCGGCATGACCCTGCACGCCCTGCGGGTGGCCGTCGGCGACAAGGCGTTCTTCGAGATCATCAAGACCTGGGCGGCGGAGAAGCGCGACGGCACCGCCACCACTGCCGAGTTCGTGGCAGTGGCCGAGCGGATCTCCGGCAAGCAGCTCGACGCGCTCTTCGACGCCTGGCTCTACGGCACGAAGAAGCCCGCACAGCCCAAGCGGCTTTGAGCCGCGGTCAGTTCTTCACGACAAGTTTGGGGTGGGCGGCCAGGTAGGCGTCGGCGCGGCCGGCGCGGAGTTCGGTGAGGAACTTCCGGCCCTCGGTGGTGAGCTGTTCACCCCGGTAGGCGCTGCCCTTGCCGACGCCGGAACCGGGTAGCCCGACCAACGTGAAACGGTTCTCCGGCAGGCCACTGAGGGCGTACGCGATGTCGACGATCCGGCGTCCGCCCACGTAGACGAGCGTGTCGCCCAGCGCGGAGACCACCTGGTCGACGCGCTCGGGTTGCTTGGCCAGGCCCTCGTCCAGGATCTTGCGGGTCATCGCCCGGATCAGCTGCTGCTGGTGGCGCTGCCGGGCGTAGTCACCGCCGGTGATGTAGCGCTGCCGCGCGTAGTCCAGCGCCTGCCAGCCGTTGAGGTGCATCTCGCCCTTCTCGTAGACCTGCTGCGGCCCCTTGTAGCCGCCTGGCGCGCTCTCCCGGTACTTGCCGTCCGGTCGGCGGTGCAGCGACTCGACCCGCTGGTCGATGTAGATGTCCACCCCACCCAGGGCGTTGACCAGCCGGTCGAACCCGTTGAAGGTGAGCACCGCGCCGGCGTCGATGCGCAGCCCGGTGTAGCCGCTGACAGTGCTGCGCAGCAGCTCGTACCCCTGGGCCGTGCTGGGTTGTTTGGGTTTGCCCGGCACCCGGCTGCCGAAGCTCATGGCGTGCGTGAGTTTGGTCTTGCCGCCCTTGTAGCCGGCCTTCGGGAACGCCGGGATGTCCACCAGCAGGTCGCGGGGGAGCGAGAAGAGGTACGCACGATTCAACCCCTTGGGTACGTGCAGCACCAGCACGGCGTCCGAGTGCGGCTCCCATCCGGGCACGCTGACCCGGGTGTCCACACCGACCAGCAGCAGGTTGAGCGGGCCGGTGATGTCCGCGCCCGGCGGTGGGCCGCTGGGGCTCGGGGTCGGCGTGCCGACGGGTGACGGGGTCGGTGAGCCGGCCACCGGAGCGCCGCCCGGCTTGTTGTCGCCGGTCAGACGGGTGATCACCACGGTGCCGGCCGCGATCAGCGCGACGACGGCGAGGGCCGCCAACCCCAGCAGCAGCCACCGTCGGCGCGGCGCCATCGACCCGAGAACCATCCTGGATTCCTCCCACCCGTCTGGTGAACAACGCTCCGACGGGTGCTCCGGGTTGCGGCCGGGAGGCGCCGGGTCGGTCGGCCGGAGCATGATCGCGCAAAAACGGGCGCTGGCGCGAGCGCTACTGGCGAGTAATGATGCACCCATGCGGTACGACGTGCTCGTCATCGGGTCCGGCTTCGGTGGCAGCGTCACCGCGCTCAGACTGGCCGAGAAGGGCTACTCGGTCGCGGTGCTGGAAGCCGGCCGCCGCTTCGCCGACGACGAGTTCCCGCAGACGTCCTGGCGGCTCCGCCGGTTCCTCTGGGCACCCAAGCTGGGCTGCTACGGCATCCAACGGCTCACCCTGCTCCGCCCGGCCGGTCGACGATCCGGCGGCGGAGTGCTGGTGCTCTCCGGCGCCGGGGTGGGCGGCGGTTCGCTGGTCTACGCGAACACCCTCTACGAACCGCTGCCGGCCTTCTACGACGACCCGCAGTGGCGGGACATCACCGACTGGCGCGACGAGTTGGCCCACCACTACGACCAGGCGAAACGAATGCTCGGCGTCACCACGTACCCGGTGGACACCGGCGCGGACCGCGCCATGCGCGCGGTGGCCGAGCGGATGGGGGTGGGGCACACCTTCCACGCCACCCCTGTGGGCGTGCACATCGGCCGGCCCGGCCAGCGGATCGCCGACCCGTACTTCGGCGGTGCCGGCCCGGAACGCACCGGCTGCCTGCACTGCGGTTCGTGCATGACCGGCTGCCGGCACGGGGCGAAGAACACCCTCGTCAAGAACTACCTCTGGCTCGCCGAACGGCTCGGGGTCACGGTCCGTCAGTTGACCACGGTGACCGCCGTCCGGCCCGCCGACGGCGGCGGGTACGAGGTGCACACCGAACGCACCGGCGCCTGGCTGCGCAAGGCTCGACAGGTCATCCACGCCGATCAGGTGGTCTTCGCCGCCGGGGCGCTCGGCACCCAGCGGCTGCTGCACGGGATGCGGGCCGACGGTGCGCTACCCGGGCTTTCGGCCCGCCTCGGTGAGCTGACCCGGACCAACTCGGAGGCGATCCTCGGCGCCTCGGTGCCACGCCAACGGGCCCGGTCCGAGCGGTTGGACTACACCGAGGGGGTGGCCATCACCAGCTCGTTCCACCCCGACCCGCAGACACACATCGAGCCGGTCCGCTACGGGCGGGGCTCCAACGCGATGGGGCTGCTCCAGTCGCTGCTGGTCGACGGCGGCCCGCACCGGGTCCGCCGCTGGCTGGGCAGCATCGTGCGGCAGCCCCGGTTGGCGGCGCGGATGCTGTCGGTACGCGGCTGGTCGGAACGGACGGTGATCGCCCTGGTCATGCAGTCCGTGGACAACTCGCTGACCACCCGGTGGCGGCGTGGCCCGCTCGGCAGCAGGTTGGTCACCGGCCCGGGCCACGGCGCGCCCAGTCCCACCTGGATCCCCGCTGGCAACACCGCCGCCCGAATGCTCGCCGACGAGATCGGCGGCACCCCCGGCGGCTCACTCACCGAACCGTTCGACATCCCGATGACCGCGCACATCCTGGGCGGGGCGGTCATCGGCGCCACCCCGGCCGACGGGGTGATCGACCCCTGGCATCGGGTGTACGGGCACGTCGGGCTGCACGTGGTCGACGGCGCGGCCGTCTCGGCCAACCTGGGCGTGAACCCGTCCCTGACGATCACCGCACAGGCGGAACGGGCGATGTCCTTCTGGCCCAACAAGGGCGACGAGGATTTCCGCCCGCCGCTCGGCTCCCCGTACCGCCGCCTCGCACCCGTACCCCCGCACAACCCGGCGGTCCCGCCGCACGCCCCGGGCGCGCTGCGACAGTGACCCGCCGCCACCTCCGCGATCTCGCACCTTCGGATGTCCTTACGTGGCATTCGTGGCCTTTGTCGGGGCAGAAAGTGCAAGATCGCCGGGAGAGTGGATTGCCGGCGAGCCGGTGCCGGCAGCGGCCGTGACTGTCGGTAGGCTTCGTGCACATGAGCCTGCCTCGCCCAGTCCTCGTGGTGGACTTCGGAGCCCAGTACGCCCAGCTCATCGCCCGCCGGGTCCGTGAGGCGAAGGTCTACTCCGAGATCGTGCCGCACTCGATGCCGATCGCCGAGATGCTGGCGAAGAACCCGGCCGCGATCATCCTGTCCGGCGGCCCGTCCAGCGTCTACGCCCCGGACGCGCCGCAGATCGACGCGGGCGTGTTCAGCGCCGACGTGCCGGTCTTCGGCATCTGCTACGGCTTCCAGGCGATGGCCCAGGCGCTCGGCGGCACCGTCACCAGGACCGGCAACCGTGAGTACGGTGGCACCCCGCTGCGCCCCCGCCTCCTCGACCCCGGTGTGCTGCTGCGTGACCTGCCGGCGGACCTGCCGGTCTGGATGAGCCACGGCGACTGCGTCACCGAGGCGCCCGAGGGCTTCACGGTGACCGCCGAGTCGGCGGGCGCGCCGGTCGCCGCCTTCGAGGACCTGGCCGGTCGACGGGCCGGCGTGCAGTTCCACCCGGAGGTCGGCCACACCGCGCACGGCCAGGAGATGCTGACCCGCTTCCTCTACGACATCGCCGGCATCGAGCCGACCTGGACTCCCGAGAACATCATCGACGAGCAGGTCGCCCGGATCCGCGCCCAGATCGGCGACAAGGAGGTCATCTGCGGCCTCTCCGGCGGAGTCGACTCGGCGGTCGCCGCGGCGCTCGTGCACAAGGCCGTCGGTGACCAGCTCACCTGCGTCTTCGTCGATCACGGCCTGCTGCGCGCCGGCGAGGCCGAGCAGGTCGAGAAGGACTACGTCAGTGCCACCGGCATCAAGCTGAAGGTGGTCGACGCCACCGACCGGTTCCTCGGCGCGCTCGCCGGGGTGACCGACCCGGAGCAGAAGCGCAAGATCATTGGTCGGGAGTTCATCCGGGTCTTCGAGGCCGCGGCCCGCGAGATCGCCGCACACGGCGACGTCGAGTTCCTCGTCCAGGGCACCCTCTACCCCGACGTGGTGGAGTCCGGCGGCGGCACCGGCACCGCCAACATCAAGAGCCACCACAACGTCGGCGGCCTCCCGGAAGACCTGAAGTTCGCGCTGGTCGAGCCGCTGCGCACCCTGTTCAAGGACGAGGTCCGCACGCTCGGCCTCCAGTTGGGCCTGCCCGAGGCGATGGTCTGGCGGCACCCGTTCCCCGGCCCCGGTCTGGCCATCCGGATCATCGGCGCGGTCGACCAGGAGCGGCTCGACCTGCTCCGCCAGGCCGACCTGATCGCCCGCGAGGAGCTGACCGCCGCCGGCCTCGACCGGGGTGTCTGGCAGTTCCCCGTGGTGCTGCTCGCCGACGTGCGCAGCGTCGGTGTGCAGGGAGACGGGCGCAGCTACGGGCACCCCGTGGTGCTGCGCCCGGTCTCCAGCGAGGACGCGATGACCGCCGACTGGTCCCGGCTGCCCTACGACATCGTGGCCCGGATCTCCACCCGGATCACCAACGAGGTCGCCGAGGTCAACCGGGTGGTCCTGGACGTCACCAGCAAGCCGCCGGGCACCATCGAGTGGGAGTGAGCGCCGCTCAGGCCGCCGGCGGCGGGCTGGACGGGGTCGTCGGCGGGTAGAGCGGGGCCGTCGGCGGGTAGGGCGGCGTCGAGGCGTACCCCTGCGGTGGTCCGCCGGGCGCGGGCCCGGCGGTGGGCGGCGGGCCGTTCTGCGGCGCGACGCCCGCGGCGTGCGGCCAGGCCGGCGCGCCGCTAGGCTCCTCCGGCATCAGGAACCACATGATCGGGTACGCGAACAGCGCGAGCCCGCCGGTGAGCAGGCCGGTGACCGCGAAGATCACCCGGACCAGTGTGGGATCGACGGCGAAGTAGCGGCCGACGCCGCTGGCGACCCCGGCGACCATGCGGTCGGTGGTGGGTCGCCGGAGCTGCTTGTAGGGAGCGTGGGGAGCGGTGGTCGATGTCATACCCCCACAGTCCGCGCTGGTGCCCGGCCCGCCCTCGGTGACCGCCCGGATCCTTACCCTGACCAATCCCTGACCGGGGCCAGATAGTCAGGAATCCGACTCTTTTCCGTTCCGGTAACCCGGCCCGGGGAGAATTTGCTCCCGTGACCACCTTGCTCAAGCCGCTCCGCAGGATCGCGGCATACGCAGTTTGTGCTGATTCAAGCGGCCGAGTCCTGCTGGTCCGCGCATCGGAGCGCTCCGGCACCCCCGGCACGTGGTCGCTGCCCGGAGGGGCGGTCGACCACGGCGAAGACCCGAACCACACGGTCGTCCGCGAGACCGCCGCCGAAACCGGCCTCTCCGTCGCCGTCTCCGGCCTGGCCGACGTGCTCGCCGACATGCGGGCACTTCCCGACCGCGGCATCACCATCCACACCGACCGGCTGATCTACCGGGTTGCCGTGCGCGGTGGCACCCTCGCCGACCGGGTCGGCGAGCGCCCCACCGACCTGGCCCGGTGGTACACCCTCGACGAGGCGCGCGAGCTGCCGCTGCGCTCGTTCACCGCACGCGCCCTCGGGCTGCCCGCCTCCTCGGCCGACGTGGTGCCCGACGAGGCACCCGAGTTCCCCTCCTTCTACGCCGTGCCCGGCCCCGACGGGCTGCACCGGGCCCAGCGCTTCGCCGCGTACGCGGTCTGCACCGACCCCGCCGGCCGAGTGCTGCTCACCCGCATCTCCGACGGCTACCCCGGCGCCGGCTGCTGGCACCTACCCGGAGGCGGCACCGACTACGGCGAACAGCCCGGCGCGGCACTCATCCGGGAGCTGATCGAGGAAACCGGCCAGGCCGGCCGCCTCGTCGAGCTGCTCGGCGTCGCGAGTCACCGCGACGCCGCCTCACTCGGCCCCGAGGGTTACCCGATCGACTGGCACGGCGTACGCGCCTTCTACCGGGTCGTCGTCGACCAGCCCAACCCGCTGACCGTGGCCGACGTGGGCGGCTCCACCTGCGAGGCCCGCTGGTTCGGCCGCGAGGAGTTGGGCGCCCTCCCCACCGACCGCCTCACCGAGGTGACCGCCGAAGCAGTCCAGGCCGCCCAACTCACCTGACCCCCGACCCCGAGGGGTCGTCCGGCTTCGGTAGGTCCATGCCCAGCCTGTGATCCACTCGGGTTCCTTGAAAACGCGGTATCCCGGGCGCTGGAATACCGCGCCTTCCGTGAACCCGAGTGGATCACCGCCAGCCTCGGGTTTCCCGTGCACTGCCTCGCATTGATCATGAAGTTATTGTCTGAACGCCAGTTGGACGACGGTAACTTGATGATCAACAGTTGTGGGTGCGGAAGCGGGGGCGAGCGAAGGTGCAATTCGCGCGGCGAGTCGGGGCTTATGGGCTTTTGCGGGACGCGGGCCGGGTCCTGGTGGTTCGGGACGGGGCGGAGGGCGAGTTTCCCGGGGTCTGGCGGTTGCCCGGCGGTGCCGTCAGGCATGCCGAGGACCCGGAGCGCGCCGTGATCCGCCAGGTCGACGAGCAGGTCGGGTTGACGGTTGCGGTGACGCGACTACTCGCGGTGGTTGCCGATGTGGCCACCTCTTCGGAGGACAAGGCTTCGCTGCACACCGACCGGCTGCTGTTCGACCTCAGCACGCCCCACGACGCGCTGCCGGATGGCGCGGAGCGTGAGAGTGCGCGGCCCGAGGGCGGGTCGCGCGGCGTCGGGGCTGGTCTGGTCGATCAGGCTTCCTGGCTTTCGCTGGCGGAGGTGGCGCAGTTGCCGTTGGCCCCGTTCACCGCCGAGGCGCTCGGCCTGCCAGTCTCCCCACTCCCGCCGGCGGCGCACCGATCGCGGGACCTGTTGCCGCCGCAGCACCCCGACCGTCGGCTGCGCTTCGGGGCGTACGGGCTGGTCACCGACCCCGGTGGGCGGATCCTGCTCACCCAGATCGCGGAGGGCTACCCGGGGGCCGGTCTGTGGCACCTGCCTGGCGGGGGCACCGATCACGGCGAGCAGCCGACCACCGGGTTGCTACGGGAGTTGGTCGAGGAGGGTGGGCAGGTGGGCCGGGTCGTGGAGCTTCTCGGCGTCAACAATCTGCACAATCCCGCCGCGCTGGGCCCGGAGGGTCGACCTCTGGACTGGCATGGCATACGGGTGATCTATCGGGTGCTGGTGGACGTACCTACCGACGCGGTGGTCACCGAGTCCGCCGGGGGGTCGACGGCGCGGGCGGGGTGGTTCACCCGCGAGGAGGCGACTGACCTGCCGTTGAGCGACATCGCTGCCGTGGCAATCGGACAGAGTGGTCGATAGCACACCGCCCGACGAGCCGAGTTGGTGACCCTCCGGTACAGTCAAAGGCGGGAATGATGGAGGAAAAGGGCGAAGAAGCCCGGGATGGGAACAAGCGAGCGGTTCGAGCGGTTTAAGCCAGATACAAGTACCGCCGGCAGCTATCGCCAAGCCATGTTCCCCTATGCGATGGTGTACTCCGCAAAACGGCTGCCGGGCCATGCAAGGTCCGGCACGAGACAGCCGGACACCCGCCACTTGGCGGTCAGCAGATCCGGTGATGGAGGAAACGTGCCGAGAGCCCCATGGCGCCGGCGTCGTACTACTGACAGTCCGCGCCCCGCAGGGCGTCGCTGGGCGGGCCGGTTGCGCCGCAGCAGCACGTTCGCCCGCCAGGTGCTGTTGGTCCGGGTCGGCCGCCGCGACGGCGACCTGCACCCGACCGACCTGGCCCCGACCGAGCACCGGTACGCCGATCGGCAGCGCCGTCGCTACGGCCTGGACCGGCTCAGCCGGCCGACACTGGGCGTGGACCCGACACTGGGCCTGGACCGAGCCGACGTCGAGGCGGTCATGCCGGTCAGCCCGGCGATGCCACCGATGACGCAGACCGACGAGGCCCACACGATCCCGCTGCTTCCCGGCGAGCGCACCATCGCGCGCCGGATGAAGTTCGGCCTGGTCAACGCCTGCACGCTGGCCAGCCTGATGCTCGGCATGCTGGCCATCTTCCTGGCCATGCAGGGCGAGGTGCGCATGGCGGCGCTCTGCCTGATCGCGTGCGTCGGCTTCGACGGTCTGGACGGCGCGCTGGCCCGACGGCTCGGGGTGGCAAGCCCGTTCGGCGCGCAGATGGACTCACTGGCCGACATGTGCTCGTTCGGTCTCGCCGCGCCGGTAGTGGTCTACGCCTCGCTCGCCGGTTCCGTCTCCACGGCGGCGGCGGCGGTGGCGTGCGCCCTGGTCGCGGCGTGCGCCGCGATCCGACTGGCCCGCTTCAACGTCTCGCCGAAGGACGGCAGGTTCTTCTGCGGGGTGCCCACCACCATGGCGGCCGCGGTCCTCGCCGTGACAGTGGCGATCGGCCTGCCGGTGCCCGGTGCCGTGCTGGTCGCCGGTGTGGCGCTGCTGGCCTTCGCGATGGTGTCGAGCTTCCCGTACGCCAAGCTCGCCCGCCTGGTGAAGCTGCCGCCGTGGCTCTGGCTGGCCCCGGTGATCGGCGCGCTGGTCGACATCCGGCTCACGTTCGCCCTGATCGTGGTGGGCTACCTGGTCAGCGGGCCGGTTCTCTGGCTGCGGCAACGTCGTACCGCCTGATTCGAACAGACAGAACGGGGCGCCGCGGTCAGCGGCGCCCCGTTCTTCGTCTGCGGGTCAGCGCCAGCGGGCGATGACCGTGGACCCGCCGACCACCTTGTCGCCCGGCCCGACCAGCGGGTCGGCGGCCTCGGCGGGTAGGTAGACGTCGGTCCGGGAGCCGAACCGGATCAGCCCGAAGCGCTCGCCCTTGGCCAGCAGCGCGCCGATCGGCGCGCGCTGCACGATCCGGCGGGCGATCAGCCCGGTCCGCTGCGCGACCACCACGGTGCCGCGAGCGGTGTCCAGCACGGTGTACGCGGCGACGTTGTGCTCGGCGTCCGGCTTCATCGCGTTGACGAAGCCGCCGTCGGCGACGAAGTAGTCCACCACCTTGCCGGCGACCGGAGCGCGGTTGACGTGCACGTCCAGCACCGACAGGAAGACCGCGATCCGTAGCCACTCGCCGTCGCCGAAGCGCTCGTCGTGCAGCCGCTGCACCGACAGGACCTTCCCGTCCGCGCTGGCGACCACGGCGCTCGGGTCCTCCGGCACGTCCCGTTCGGGGTCCCGGAAGAACGCGGCGACCGGCCCGGCGGCCAGGGCCGGCAGCAGCCACAGCTTGGACGACGGGCGCGCCACCCGGGCCAGCGCCGCGATGCCCAGCGCGATGCCCGCCGCCGCCACCCCGTTGGAGTCGATGTGCATGCCCCGGGTCACCGGCACGCTCGACGGCCGGTACGCGGGGGCCAGGCTGTCGGCAGCGGCCGGGCTGGCCGGGGTGAACCGCAGTCGGTAGACCCGCACCGGTGGCGAGTTGCGCAGCACCAGATCGGCGCCGACGCCGTAGAGGGCGTCCTGTCGGGCCAGCTCGGCGGCGGCACCCTCGGTCCGGCCGGGGGTGGCGACGGTCGCCACGCTCAGCACCGCCCCGTCGGTCAGGTACTTGACCAACCCCTCGACGCCGCTGCGGGTGGCCTCGGCGGTGCCGGTGAACGCCTCAGCGGCGATGACGACCTCGGCGGCCTCGGCCTCGGCCAGCGAGTCGACGACGCTCACCCGGTCGGCCACCCAGCGACCCTGGGCTGTGATGTGCTCGCTGAGCGCGGCAGCGCCGAACGGCTCGGCGGGCACCACGGTGAGCCGGTCACCGGGGAGCAGCGCATCGACCGCCGCGGCCAGCACCGCGGAGTCCGGGGTCACCCCGACCAGCAGGGCGGCCTTGGGGTCGTTGATCCGGGCCAGCTCGGCGACGAGGGTACGGGCGGCTCGCTCGCCGATGCGGACCGGACCGGACCGGCCGGTGGTACGCACGGCGGGGGACTGGGTCATGTCGGGCGGGCTCCTGACGGGGGTAGAGACGGGAATCGCGGCGGGACCGCCATGGGCGGGACGGGCCGGCCGGCGGAGGCGAGATCTCCACCAGCCAGCATATGCGTCCGTCCGCGCCGGCCGCACCGCCGTGGGGATGCGGTGGACCGACGCGGACGGCCGTCCGAGGTCAGGCTTGCCTGCGCGGACCCTCGTGCTCGTCACCCGGCTGGTCGCCGGTGGCCCCGACCGGTTGGTCGGAGCGGGTCGGCTCGTCCCCCTCGGACGAGGCCGGGCGGGCGGGGTTCCCGGTGGTCGGCTCGTCGTCTCCGTTGTCGGGTCGGCCGGGGATGGGCTCGGTCGACGGCTCCGACGGCGAATGTGCCAGCCAAGCCGGGTGGATCACGTCGGCGCCCGGCACGTTCTGCGCCCGCACCTCGGTCGTCGGCGTCTCCAACATCGGGTCCGAGATGAGCGTCGGGTCCGAGATGAGCGTCGGGTCGGAGGAGGGAGAGTCCCAGGTGGACCGTTCGGCTTCCCAGACCGGCAGGGCCGCGCCGGACGTCGACGTGGCGGCACCAGAGACGGGTGCGCCGGAGACGGGTCCGCCGAAGACGGACGTGCCGGAGACGGGTGTCCCGGAGACGGGCGCGACCGCCTCGGCTGCGCCGGCCTCGGCAATCGGTTCCGGCTGGTTCGGTCGACTCGAGCGCAGCGCGCCGACCAACCCGAAGACCCCGATCAGGATGAGTGCGCCGGCCAGGAACCAGCCGACCGGCGGCAGGGCGAGCCCGAGCAGTTGGGCGAGCAGCCACCAGGCTGACAGCGCCAGGAACACGAGCCCGAAGGCGAACGACACCAGATCCGTGCGGTGAGCCTTCACCGGGTCACCTCCAGGTTGCCGGCATTGACATGGATGTAGAGACGCAGGGTCCCGCCGCCGGGCCCGTCCGCGCCGACGTCGGTGGATTCCCGCAGGCGGCCGTCCAGCCCGCCGGAGCGGTTGCCGAAAATGTTGGCGTCGCCCGCGTTGACGTCGGCCACTGTGGTGACGTCCACGTTCGGCGGCACGACCACCGTCGCCTGGCCGAAGTTGACGGCCACCGTCACCTGGCTGTCCCGTTTCGCGAAGTTGATCCCTCGTAGGTCGAGCACGGCGTCACCGAAGCTGTTCTCGTACCGGTCCGCCAGGTCGCGGTGGTCGGTGGGCGCCCAGGTCACCGCGCCGTCGACCCCCCGGATCCGGTCGTAGGACTCGGCGACGGTCGCCGTGCCCAGCGCCGCTGCGGTCACCAGACCGAGTGCGATGAGCCAGCGCGCCCGTCCGAACCACGTGCCGACCAGCAGGCCCAGCGCGATCGTGGCCAGCGCGGCAGCGAAGTACGCCGAGGCGCTGACGGCGAAGACGTCCAGCAGGTCGAGCAGGGCGACCAGACCGAGTACCAGGAAGATCAGCGAGAAGGTCACCGCACCGAGCGGCGATCGCTCCTTGGGGCGCTTCGGCGGCTTCGGTGGCTTGGGCGGACGAGGCGCGGGCGGGGTCGGCGAAGCGTACGGGCCGTGCGGCGCGAACGGAGGGCGGTAACCGGAGGGCGGCGGGGCGGTCGGATAGCCGGCCGGGGCAGCGGGTGTGCTGCTCACCGGCGCCGACGGCCAGCCGGCGCTGGGCATGGCGGTACTCGGCCAGCCGGGCTGGGCAGCCGTCGTGCCGGCCGGTTGCCCGGACGTCGGGCCGACCCCGGACACCGGCTGTGTCGCGCTGGTCGGCGGCGCGTCGTACGCCGGAGCGGTGGCTGTGGTCGCCGCCCCCGTCGTCGCGGTGGCGTACCCCGGACCGGTGCCGAACATCGGCGGTGTCGCCGCTGGGCCGGTCGACGGCGCCGGGCTATACGACGGCGCGGGCCAGGTCACCGGTGGGACGACCGGACCGGCCGGGTTGCCGGACGGTGCGGCGGGCGGCGGACCACCGGGCGTGCCGGGCCGTGGGTTGCGGCCGTCCCGGTTGAGCAGGAGCGCGCCGGCGACCAGGATGGCAGCGCCGAGCAGCACCGCGCGGAAGGCGTCGGTGACGATGTACGCGAAGCTGGCCGCGACCAGGATGCCCAGGACGATCACTGTCACCGGGGACATGCTGGAGCGACCACGACCGAGCATGGACTCGACGGGGGACGCGGTGTCGCCCTCGTTCGGGATGATCAGCCAGGCGGCGACGTACACCAGGATGCCGATGCCCCCGAAGAACCCGAGCACCGCGAGCAGCACCCGCCAGAGCACCGGATCGGTGTTGGTGGCGCGTCCGATCGCCGCGCAGACGCCGGCCAGGTACCGCCCCTCGCGGGGGCGGACCAGCCCGTACCGCGAGGTGAATCCGGTGCCGCCCAACGGCGGTGGCGGTGCGGACGGACCGGGACCACCCGGCCCTGGCGGCGTGCCGCCCGGGCCGTAGCCGGTGCCCGCCGCGAACCCCGGGCCTGGGCCGTGGCCCGCCGTGGGCGGCGCGTAGCCGTCGGCCGGCTCGCCGGGCACGGTGCCGGCTGTCGCGTCGGTGCCGGCGCCCGGACCGAACGTGATGGGCTCGGTCCACTCGGCGGGCGTGGTGGTGGGCGGGGGCGGTGCTGATCCGCCCGGCTGTGCCGACCCCGGTCGGGGTGGCGGGGCAGCTTCCTCGGTCATGCTTCGATCCTGCTGCCCGGTCCACCCGAACGACCTCAGGACCCGACCCTGACCCCACCCTGAGATCCGGCGGCCGGAATGTCGGGGGCGTCCCCGTGGTCGCGGACGCCGCAGCGTGTGACGATCGAGTCACCGACCTCGACCTGTCCGCCATCGTGACCAGGGAGCCTCCGATCAGCACCGTGACCTCGCCCCCGCGCCTGTACCGCGCCCCGGAGCACCGGATGGCCGCCGGCGTCGCCGCCGGTATCGCCGACCATCTCGGCATCTCGGTGCTGCGGGTGCGCGTCGCGTTCATGGTCCTGCTCGGGCTGAGCGGGCTCGGCCTGCTGCTCTACGCGGCCTTCTGGGCGGTGGTGCCGCTGCGTCCCGGTGACACAGCGGTGCCGCCCCGGCGGGACGTCGCCCAACTCCTGCCGTTCGTGGGGATCGGGCTCGGTGTCCTGTTGATCCAGGTGATGGTCTTCGACTCGGTCGGCGCGGCGGGCACCGCCGGTTGGTTGGTGGCCATCATCGCGGTCGGTGCCGGGGTCATCTGGCACCAGTCCGCGCCCGAGCGGCGGCGACAGTGGGGCGACGCGATGCCGGTGCCCTGGCTCGGCGCGGTCGTCGAGGAGAGCGACCGGCGGGCCTTCGTGCTGCGGTTCATCGGCGGGGGAGTGCTGGTCGCGGTCGGCATCATCGGCGTCGCGGCCGTCTACTCCCCGGCACAGAACTTCGACGCGGTGATCAATGGCGTCATCTTCGCGTTGGTCGGGTTGGCGGGCGTCGGGGTGGTCGCCGCGCCGGTGCTCTGGCGGACGTACAGCCAGCTCCGTTCGGAGCGCGAGGGGCGCATCCGCGAGCAGGAGCGGGCCGAGTTGGCCGCGATGGTGCACGACCAGGTGCTGCACACGTTGGCCCTGATCCAGCGCAACGCAGGCGACGTCAAAACGGTGCAGCGGCTGGCCCGAGGGCAGGAGCGTTCGCTGCGCAACTGGCTCTACAAGCCGACCGCCTCGCCGAGCGAGCGCTTCGCCGCCGCCCTGGAGCAGGCCGCGGCCGAGGTGGAGGACACCTTCGCGATCAGCGTGGAGACGGTCGTGGTGGGGGACCGGGAGACCGACGAGAAGGTCGGGGCGCTGGTCGCGGCCGCGCGGGAGGCGTTGGTGAACGCCGCCCGGCACGCCGGTGTGCAGACCGTGTCGCTCTACGCGGAGGTGGAGCCGGATCAGGTAAGCGTCTTCGTCCGGGACCGTGGCAAGGGCTTCGACCCCGATACGGTGGAGGACCACCGGCACGGCGTCAGCGGCTCGATCATCGGGCGAATGAAGCGGCACGGCGGACGGGCCGAGATCCGGTCCGGCCCGGGGGAGGGGACCGAGGTCCGGTTGATCCTGCCGATCTCCCGGGACTCGTCCGCAGCGGAGAGGAACAGATGACCATGGCCGAGCAGTCGACCGAGCACCTCGACCCGGCGGATGCCCGCCCCGAGCGGCTGCGGGTGTTCCTGGTGGACGACCACGCCATGTTCCGTGCCGGGGTGCGCGCGGAGTTGGGCGCTCACGTCGAGGTGGTCGGCGAGGCGAGCACGGTGGCCGAGGCCGTCACCCGGATCGCCGCCGTCGGCCCGGACGTGGTGCTGCTCGACGTGCACATGCCCGACGGCGGCGGTCGCGCGGTGCTGGAGGCGATGCGGCGTACGCACCCGCAGGTCAAGTTCCTCGCGTTGAGCGTCTCCGACGCGGCGGAGGACGTGATCGGGCTGATCCGTGCCGGTGCCCGCGGGTATGTCACCAAGACCATCTCCCCGGACGAGCTGGCTGCCGCGATCCGGCGCGTGGCCGACGGGGACGCGGTGTTCAGCCCACGGCTGGCCGGGTTCGTGCTGGACGCCTTCGCGGCCCGCCCGGACGCGCCGGTGGCCGACCCGGAGCTGGACCAGCTCACCAACCGTGAGCGGGAGGTGCTGCGGCTGCTGGCCCGGGGGTACGCGTACAAGGAGATCGCCAAGGAGCTGTTCATCTCCATCAAGACTGTGGAGACGCACGTGTCGAACGTGTTGCGCAAGCTTCAGATGTCGAATCGCTACGAGCTCTCCCGCTGGGCGGCGGACCGCCGGCTCGTGTGACGGCGCGTCGACACCGGCGAGGATCAGAGAAACCGCCGGCGCGCCCTCGTACGCCCAGCCGATGATCGTGTCCGGGTAGCCGTAGGGGCCCTCATCCGGATGGCTCGAAACATGAGTGGTGACGCACGTCCCATCGGGCTGGGTGGTCCTGGGGCGCGCGCACCGGCTCAGGCCGGGTTACCGGGTGGGCGCAACGTATTTCCTGCTCAGTGCCGCCTGCGTCGACCGTTTTATGATCATTTTTCAAGTATCGGCAACGTGGCGGGCAACTAACGGCTTGATAACGGCACCTTCACGGAAGAGGCCAGTGGGTGTCACAGTGGCAGCACCTCACCATCGGTGTGTGGCACTCCGTACGCCCCACGACCACGATTTCGCCGATCTCGGCGGCCCGTGGCTGTGTCGATTGCGTCGTGTCACGCCTCGTTGGTGGGGGAGCCCGGCGGATCGGAACATCAGGGTGTCCCCAACTTCCCTGTGGTCCCGGCGACCCGCGCCCCGGGGTGGTCGGGCGGTGTCACCCCCAAACGTGCGTGAAACCCACGACGGAACCTGGTTAGAAAGAGGAGGCCCCTCGGAATGAGAGTCTCGAAGCGGGCGACGAGCGCCATCGCGCTCAGCGCGGCTGCCGCGCTTGTCGCGAGCGGTTGCTCGAGCGGCGGCAGTGACGACACTGCCGCCAGCACGGATGGCTCGATCGTTGTGCACGGCGTCCAGCCGGAGAACCCGCTGGTCCCGTCGAACACCACGGAGACCGGTGGCGGCAAGATCATCGACTGGCTCTTCACCGGCCTCGTCGAGTACCCGAACGACGGTGGGGCCCCGCGGAACGCGCTTGCGGAGTCCATCAACACCACGGACTCCAAGGTCTTCACGATCAAGATCAAGGCCGGTACCAAGTTCCACGACGGTACCGAGGTCAAGGCGAAGAACTTCGTCGACGCCTGGAACTGGGCCGCCTACTCGCCGAACGGTGCGCAGAACGGCACCTTCTTCGCGGACATCGCGGGCTTCGAGCAGACCTACACCACGGACCCGGACGGCGCGGACGGCCCGAAGAAGGCCCCGACCCCGACGGCCGACAAGCTGTCCGGCCTGAAGGTCATCGACGACCAGACCTTCGAGGTCACCCTGGCGGCGCCGACCGCGGTCTTCCCGACCAAGCTCGGCTACAGCGCCTTCATGCCGCTGCCGGACGTCTTCTTCACCATGAAGCCGGAAGAGTTCGGCAAGACGAAGCCGATCGGCAACGGCCCGGTGAAGTTCGTGTCCTGGGAGGACAACTCCCTCATCAAGCTGACGCGCTTCGACGACTACAATCTTCGCGACAAGATGAAGATCAAGGACGTCGACGTCAAGCTGTACCAGGACGACAACGCCGCCTACGCCGATCTGCTGGCCAACAACCTCGACTTCATGGAGGTTGTCCCCACCTCGGCGCTCGCCGGTGACAAGTGGAAGACCGACCTCGGTGACCGGGGCCGCTCGACCGTCACGCCGTCGACCGCGTTCATCGCGTTCCCGATCTACGACAAGCGCTTCGCGAACCCGAAGCTGCGTCGTGCGGTGTCGCTGGCGGTCAACCGGCAGGAGATCTCGGACAAGATCTTCTTCGGTACCCGCAAGCCGGCCGACAGCTGGGCGAACCCGCTGACCCCGGGCGCCAAGCCGGGTAACTGCACCGCCTGCAAGTTCGACCCGGAGACGGCCAAGACGCTGCTCGCCGAGGCCGGTGGCTTCACTGGCGAGATGGTCTTCTACTACAACGCGGACTCCGCCCACAAGGACTGGATGGACGCCGTCGCGCAGCAGATCAAGACCAACCTCAACATCAACGCCCGGGCCGAGGGTGTGCCGACCTTCGCGGTGTTCCGTCAGAACATCAACGCCCACAAGATGAGCGGCCCGTACCGTGCCGCGTGGCAGCAGGACTACCCGGACGTCGAGAACTGGGTCAACCCGCTGTTCGTCACCAACGGCTCCTCGAACGACGGCCTCTACAGCAACCCCGAGGTCGACGCCCTTGCCAAGCAGGCCAGCGGCGCTCCGAGCCTGGAGGCCTCGCACGAGGCGTTCGCCAAGGCGGTCGAGAAGGTCGACCAGGACGTTCCGAGCATCCCGGTCTACTTCTACGGTCAGCAGTCCGGCCACTCGGAGAAGATCAAGAAGCTCGAGCTGAACAACGTCGGCGAGATCGACATCACCTCGGTCGAGCTCTGATCCGAACGGTCTGACCCCGGGTCGGGCTCGCCACATCCGGTGAGCCCGACCCGGGGCCGTTCCGCGATTGGGTGTTACAACACTCCACTCGCACGTTGTCACCACCGTGTCGGCCGTCCGACGCGCCCCCTGTCTGGAGGACCACCCCATGGGCCGTTATCTGTTGAGACGGCTGCTCCAACTCGTGCCGGTCTTCATCGGTACGACGTTCCTGATCTACTGGCTCGTCTGGGCCGTTCCGGGCGATCCGTTCGCCGGTAAGTGCGGCGAGCGTCGCTGCCCGGACCAGTACATCGCCTTCATGACCGAGAAGTACCACCTCGACCAGAACGTCTTCGTGCAGTACGCGAACTACATGAAGAACCTGCTCCAGGGCGACTTCGGTCAGACGTTCTCGCAGCGCGAGATCAGCGACATCATCATGACTTCGTACCCGAACACCCTGAAGCTGGCCGTGGTGGCGCTCGCCATCGAGGCGATCATCGGCCTCGGTGCCGGCGTGCTGAGCGGTCTGCGGCGTAACGGCTTCCTGGACAACCTGGTCCTGGTCTCCACCCTGTTCCTGATCGCGCTGCCGGTCTTCGTGGTCGGCTTCGTGCTGCAGTGGCTGCTGGGTGTGCAGTGGGGCATCATCAAGCCGACCGTCTCCTCCGAGATGCGGTGGTCCGAGTTGATCGTGCCGGGCTTCGTGCTGGGCAGCGCATCAGTGGCGTACATCGCCCGGGTCGCGAGAACGAGCATCGCCGAGAACCGTCGCGCGGACTACGTGCGTACCGCCATCGCCAAGGGCCTTCCCATGCGCCGGGTGGTCGGCGTGCACCTGCTGCGCAACTCGCTCATCCCGGTGGTGACCCTGCTCGGCACCGACCTCGGTGCCCTGATGGGTGGCGCGATCGTCACCGAGGGAATCTTCGGCATCAACGGAATCGGCCGTCAGGTCTTCCGAGCGATCATCACCAAGGAAAGCGCCACGGTGGTAGGCATCGTGGTCGTCCTGGTGCTGGTCTATCTCGTGATGAACCTGCTGGTTGACCTGCTCTACGCCGCCCTGGACCCGAGGATCCGTTATGAGTGACCCGAGTACCGCATCGATCGTCAGTACCCCTGGCGCACACCCCACCGACTCCGCCGCACCCGCCACCGCGGGCCAGCCGCAGAGCAACGATAAGCCGCGTGGCCTGCTCGGCGACGCCTGGCGGGATCTGCGGCGCAAGCCGCTGTTCTGGATCTCGGCCACGCTGATCGTGATCTTCCTGCTGATGGCGGCCTTCCCGGCGCTGTTCGCCCCGGGCGACGCGGTCAACGGTTCGCTGTCCCGCAGCCTCGACAAGCCGTCCGCCAATGGCTGGTTCGGCTACGACGTGCAGGGCCGCGACGTCTACGCACGGGTCATCTACGGCGCACGGGCCTCCATCGTGGTCGCCGTGCTCTCCGTGATAGGCACCCTGCTCATCGGCGGAACCATGGGCATCATCTCCGGCTACCGCGGTGGTTGGGTGGACGCGCTGCTCAGCCGGATCGCCGACGTCTTCTTCGGTCTGCCCTTCGTGCTCGGCGCGATCGTCATCCTGACCACCTTCAACGGGTCGGGCGCCGGCAACACCAAGGCCCAGATCATGGGCCTGGTGACCGCGTCCCTGATCGTGCTGAGCTGGCCGGTCGTGATGCGGCTGATGCGCTCCTCGGTGCTCGCCACCAAGGAGGCCGACTACATCGTGGCGGCCCGCGCGCTGGGTGCCGGCACCGGCCGGATCATCCTCAAGCACCTGCTGCCGAACTGCCTGGCCCCGCTGCTGGTCTACGGCACGATCATGGTCGGCTCGTTCATCGGCGCCGAGGCCACCCTGTCGTTCCTGGGCGTCGGTCTGAAGTCGCCGGTGGTGTCCTGGGGCATCATGATCAGTGATGGGCAGAATTTTGTCCGGGTCGCGCCAGGGCTGGTGTTCTTCCCCGCCGCGTTCCTCGTCACCGCAGTGCTGAGCTTCGTGATGCTCGGTGAGTCGGTCCGCGAGGCCCTCGATCCGAAACTCCGCTAGGGGAGATCCAGTGTCCGACATTCTCGTTTCCGAGCAGTCAGCGCCGGGACCCGGCGGGTCCGGGCGTCCCTCCGGCCGCCTGCTCGAGGTCGACGACCTGCGGGTGGAGTTCCGCACCCGGGACGGCGTCGCAAAGGTCATCAACGGGGTCACGTACCACGTCGACGCGGGGGAGACCCTCGCCGTGCTCGGCGAGTCCGGCTCCGGTAAGAGCGTCACCGCGCAGACCATCATGGGTATCCTCGACACGCCGCCCGGCTTCGTCACCGGTGGGCAGGTCCGCTTCCACGGCAAGGACATGCTCCGCATGTCCGAAGAGGAGCGCCGCCGCATCCGCGGCGAGGGCATCGCGATGATCTTCCAGGACGCGCTCTCCGCGCTGAACCCCGTCTTCACCGTCGGTTTCCAGATCGCCGAGCAGTTCCGGGTCCGGCGAGGCATGGGCCGCGCGGAGGCCAAGAAGCGCGCGATCGACATGCTCGACCAGGTCAAGATCCCGAACGCCAAGGGCCGGTTCAACAACTACCCGCACCAGTTCTCCGGTGGTATGCGGCAGCGCGCGATGATCGCGATGTCGCTGGCGCTCGACCCCGAGGTGCTGATCGCGGACGAGCCGACCACTGCCCTCGACGTGACAGTGCAGGCCCAGATCATGGACCTGCTGGCCGAGCTCCAGCGCGAGCGGCAGATGGGCATGATCCTGATCACCCACGACCTCGGCGTGGTCGCCGACGTCGCGGACCGGATCGCGGTCATGTACGCGGGCCGGATCGTCGAGGAAGCCGACGTGTACGAGCTGTACGCCAAGCCGGCGCACCCGTACACGCTGGGTCTGATCGACTCGATCCCGCGCCTCGACGAGAAGGGGCAGCAGCTCCGGACGATCAAGGGCCTCCCGCCGAACCTGATGAACATCCCGCCGGGCTGCCCGTTCAACCCGCGGTGCCCGATGGCTCAGCCGGTGTGTCGGGAGAAGGTCCCGCCGCTGCTGCAGGTCGGCCCCGCCCGGGCCAGCGCCTGCCACTTCGCCGAGGAGCTGGTGAACCGTGTCTGAGAACATCCTCGAGGTCAATGACCTGGTCAAGCACTACCCCGTCACGCAGGGTGTGGTGTTCAAGAAGACCGTCGGTCAGGTCAAGGCGGTCGACGGGGTCTCGTTCGGTCTGCGCGCCGGCGAGACGCTCGGTGTGGTCGGCGAGTCGGGCTGCGGCAAGTCGACGCTCGCCCGGGTGCTGATGAACCTGGAGAAGCCGACCGCGGGCAACGTGGTCTACAAGGGCCAGGACATCTCCAAGCTGTCCGGTGGGGCGCTGCGGCGTCTGCGCCGGCAGATCCAGCTGGTCATGCAGGACCCGTACACCTCGCTGAACCCGCGAATGACCGTCGGTGACCTGCTCGGTGAGCCGTTCGAGATCCACCCGGAGGTGGCGCCGAAGGGTAGCCGCCGGGCCAAGGTCCGCGAGCTGCTCGACCTGGTCGGGCTCAACCCGGAGCACATCAACCGGTACCCGCACCAGTTCTCCGGCGGTCAGCGTCAGCGCATCGGCATCGCCCGCGCGCTCGCACTGCGGCCCGAGATCATCGTCTGCGACGAGCCGGTGTCGGCGCTGGACGTCTCCATCCAGGCCCAGGTCATGAACCTGCTGGAGCAGTTGCAGGGCGAGTTCGGCCTCTCGTACGTCTTCATCGCGCACGACCTGTCGGTGGTCCGCCACCTGTCGGACCGGGTCGCGGTGATGTACCTCGGCAAGATCGTCGAGATCGGCACCGAGGACGAGATCTACGAGCGACCGACCCACCCGTACACCCAGGCGCTGCTCTCCGCGGTGCCGGTGCCGGACCCGACCCAGCGGCACAACAAGACGATCATCCGGCTCTCGGGTGACGTGCCGTCGCCGATCAGCCCGCCCTCGGGCTGCCGGTTCCGGACCCGCTGCTGGAAGGCGCAGGACGTCTGCGCCGAGCAGGTGCCGCTGCTGGAGATCCGCCGGGGCTCGGACCACCCGAGCGCCTGCCACTTCGCGGAGAAGCGCGAGATCGTCGCCACCCACGAGGTGTGAGTCACCGAAGCCGCCTGCCGCCGTCCCCACCACGACGACGGCAGGCGGTTTCGTCTGTTCAGGTGATGACCGGACCGGTCACGCGGCGTCGGACAGCGGCGTCAGCGAACCGCTTGTTGCCCAGGACGGGCGGCCCAGGTAGCCCTGGCCCGGTTCGGCCCGGGCTGAGGAGGCTCACAGAGGGCCGCGGCCCGCGCGGAGCAGCAGCAGAGCCAACTGGGTGCCGTCGGCACCGAGCGCGACCCGGAACCGCTCCAGGATCTCCCGTTCCCGGGAGAGCACCAGGCGGGTGCCGCCGGACGCCATCCGGGTCACACCGACCTCCTGGGACAACGCGGCCCGTTCCTGCCACAGCGTGATCAACGCGTTGTCGATCTCGTCGATGCGTTCCCTGATCTGCACGATCCGCGCCGAGGCGGACGGCTCCTCGGTGCCGGTCTGCTGCTCGGCCGGCTCGGCGTCCGCACCTGCCGGTGGTGTGGCCACCGCCGGCTCGGCCTCCTGCGCGACGGGCTGCCCCGGTCGGATCGGGCTGCCGCTCTGCTCCATCACGTCTGTCATCATCGGGTACCTCTCGCACTGTGGTGCCCGGTGCCCGGAACCTGGGACGGAAAAAGCCCCGGACTCCAGGAGCCGGGGCTTTAGCAGGTCTGAACGATCAGGCGCGACCTACGGCAGCCGGACTCCCGGTGCCATAGTAAAAGTAGAAGCGCGCAGCGATCACGCCGTCGAGTATGCCCACGTCGTTGCCGGGTGCGCAAGCATTCCTCATCGCGGAGGGCGCATGTCCCGCCGGTGGCGGTGCCGGGCGGTGGTGCGTGCCGTCGGGCACGAGCTGCTGAGCGCCAGCGGCGCAGTGTCCGGCCCGCGGCATAGACTTGTCGGGCGATGCATCCTCTCTTCGACATCCCCGCGTCCCCGCCTGCGCCGGAGTCCGCGCCGGCACGCCCGCACCGACCCGGGGCGGCTGCCGCGCGTCTCGATCCGCAGCAGCTGCTCGCCGGGCTGAACGGGCCGCAGCGCGACGCCGTCAGCCATGCCGGCTCGCCGCTGCTGATCGTGGCCGGCGCCGGGTCCGGCAAGACCCGGGTGCTCGCGCACCGGATCGCCTATCTGCTCGCCGCTCGGGACGTGCACCCCGGTGAGATCATCGCGATCACCTTCACCAACAAGGCCGCCGGCGAGATGAAGGAGCGCGTCGCCGCGCTGGTGGGCCCCCGGGCCCGCCTGATGTGGGTGTCGACGTTCCACTCGGCCTGCGTGCGGATCCTGCGCGCCGAGCACGAGCACGCCGGCCTCAAGTCGACGTTCTCGATCTATGACGCGGACGACTCCCGCAGGTTGATGCAGCTGGTCACCCGCGAGCTGGATCTCGACCCGAAGCGCTACCCGGCGCGTGGTCTGGCCGCCCAGGTCTCCAACCTCAAGAACGAGCTGGTCGACCCGGAGCAGTTCGCGGCGCGGGCCACCGGCCCCAACGAGCGGGCGCTGGCCGAGGCGTACACGCTCTACCAGCGTCGGCTTCGTGAGGCGCACGCACTGGACTTCGACGACCTGATCATGACCACGGTGCACCTGCTCCAGTCCCACCCGCACGTCGCGGAGAGCTACCGCCGGCGGTTCCGGCACGTGCTGGTGGACGAGTACCAGGACACCAACCACGCCCAGTACGTCCTGATCAAGGAGCTGGTCTCCGGCACCGACGGGCTGGAGCCCGCCGAGCTGTGCGTGGTCGGCGACGCCGACCAGTCGATCTACGCGTTCCGGGGTGCGACGATCCGCAACATCCTGGAGTTCGAACGGGACTTCACCGACGCGCGGACGATCCTGCTGGAGCAGAACTACCGCTCCACCCAGACCATCCTCAACGCGGCCAACGCGGTGATCGACCGCAACACCTCCCGCAAACCCAAACGACTGTGGAGCGAGGCCGGCGCCGGCGAGCAGATCGTCGGCTACGTCGCCGACACCGAGCACGCCGAGGCCGACTGGGTGGCCCGGGAGATCGACCGGCTGGTCGACGCCGACGAGACCCGCCCCGGCGACGTCGCCGTCTTCTATCGCACCAACGCCCAGTCCCGCGTCTTCGAGGAAGTGTTCATCCGGGTCGGCCTCCCCTACAAGGTGGTCGGCGGGGTGCGCTTCTACGAGCGCAAGGAGGTCCGCGACGCCCTGGCGTACCTGCGTTCGGTGGTGAACGACGACGACACGGTGAGCCTGCGGCGAGTGCTCAACACCCCGCGCCGGGGCATCGGCGATCGCGCGGAGGCGTGTGTCGAGGCGCTCTCCAGCCGCGACCGGATCTCCTTCGGCGCGGCGCTGCGCCGGGCCCGGGAGGCGCCGGGCATCTCCAGCCGGGCGGCCAACGGCATCGCGGACTTCGTGGCGCTGCTCGACGACGCCCGCGAGCTGGCCGAGACCGGCACCCCGGAGGAGGTGCTGGAGGCGCTGCTGACCCGTTCCGGCTACCTCACCGAGCTGGAGGAGAGCCTGGACCCGCAGGACGCCGGCCGGGTGGACAACCTCCAGGAGCTGGTCAGCGTCGCCCGCGAGTACACCGAGCGGATCGAGGCGCTGGGCGAGGAGGGGGAGCGGGCGACCCTGGCCGGCTTCCTGGAGCAGGTGGCGTTGGTCGCCGACGCCGACCAGATCCCCTCCGACGACCCCGACCACCAGGGCGTCGTCACCCTGATGACGCTGCACACCGCCAAGGGGTTGGAATTCCCGGTGGTCTTCCTGACCGGGCTGGAGGACGGCGTCTTCCCGCACCTGCGTTCGCTGGGCGACACCCGCGAGTTGGAGGAGGAGCGCCGACTGGCGTACGTCGGCATCACCCGCGCCCGACAGCGGCTCTACCTGTCCCGGTCGGTGACCCGCTCGGCCTGGGGGCAGCCGTCCTACAACCCGCCGTCGCGCTTCCTGGAGGAGCTGCCCACCGAGTTGGTGCACTGGGAGCGCACCGAGGGGTCGTACACCTCGTGGGCTGGCGGGGGCGGCGGCGTCGGTGGCCGCGCGGACCGCGCGCCCGGCGCGCGTGGCAACTTCACGGGGGGTACGCCGAAGGCGGCGCAGCTGGCCCAGCGGCTCGGGGTGGACGCCAGCCGGCTGACCACTGCCAGCGAGCTGCCGCAGGGGCCGAAGGTGTCCGCGGGCGACCGGGTCAACCATCAGCGGTATGGGTTGGGGCGGGTGCTCGCCGTCGAGGGGCACGGCCCGGGCGCCCGTGCGCAGATCGACTTCGGCGACCAGACCATGTGGCTGGTGCTCCGGCACGCCCCGGTCGACAAGCTCTGACCCGTCGCCCCAGGATCGTGCCAGATCACGGAAAGAGTGGCCTCGCGTACCGCTGAGGCCACTCTTTCCGTGTTGTTCCGCGCAGGGGTGTCGCCTCAGCAGCCCAGGTCGACGCCACGGGCCCGCATGAACGGGGCCGGGTCGATCTGGTTCCACATGCCCTGGTGCACCTCGAAGTGCAGGTGCGGGCCTGTGGCATCGCCGGTGGCGCCCTCGTAGCCGATGACCTGGCCGGCCTTGACCTTCTGGCCGACGGTGACCGCGATGCGGCTCTGGTGGGCGTAGTGGGTCAGGTAGCCGTTGCCGTGGTCGATGAAGACGGAGTTGCCGTACCCGTCGGAGGCGTCGCCGGCCTGGGTCACGGTGCCGGCGGCCGCTGCGTGGATCGGCGTACCGGAGGGCAACGCCAGGTCGATACCGGCGTGCAGGGTGCCCCAGCGCTGCCCGTAGCAGGACGTGACGGCTGCGCCCGGCATCGGGTCGACCCAGGCGGGTGTGGGCCTGGTGGTCTTCTTCGGCTTCGGCTTCGGCTTCGGCTTGGCCTTCGCGGCGGCCGTCTTCGTGGGGGTCGGGCTGGCGCTGACCGCCGACGGGCTGGGCGCCGGGCTGAGCGAGGGGTCGACCGGGGTGCTCGATTCACGGACCGAGCGGTCGGCCCGGCTCGCGGCCTCGGCCCGGG
This sequence comes from Micromonospora sp. NPDC049049, assembly GCF_040649115.1. Lineage (NCBI taxonomy): Bacteria > Bacillati > Actinomycetota > Actinomycetes > Micromonosporales > Micromonosporaceae > Micromonospora > Micromonospora sp. NPDC049049. The sequence continues at coordinate 35,100 of NZ_JBEZEX010000040.1, forward strand.
CCTGGGCGTCGAGGGAGACGGCGGCGGGTGCCCGGCGGTCGGTGTCGCTGGTGGCGACGGCGACACCGCCGAGGCCGAGGGCTACCAGGGCGGCGGCCGCGAGCACGATGAGGCGGTTGCGTCGGCCGGTGCGCTGCGACGGCGCGGTCTGGTCGGTGTCGGGGGTGTTCTCGTTCTGGACGGGGCTGTCTTCCTGCACGGCGGACCTTCACAGTCGAGGGGCACTTGACCTCGAAATACTGGTGTCGGGCCGAGGTGAGGCAGGCGGGGGGACCGGCCCTCGGACGGAGAGCGGATGGACGGCTGCCCGGATATGACCCGCTGTGCGGCGCTACATCCGGAAAAGTGATCATGCGGGTGGGTGCCGTCGGTCACATCCGGCACTGTGACCCGGGATACATGCGTCAGGACCGCGTCATGAAAAACCGCCCGGATCGACAGATCCGGGCGGTCAACGGTCGTTACGCGCTGTCAGGAGGCGGCTACCTCACTGTAGATTGCCTCGACTTGCAGCTTGATGTCCACTCCGCGCTCCTGCAGGAACGGCACCGGGTCTTCCGGCTGCCCCTTGACATGGATCTCCAGGTGCAGGTGCGTGCCGTACGCGTGGCCGGTCTGGCCCACGAGGCCGAGCTGGTCGCCCGCCTTGACCTGCTGGCCTTCCTTGACGCTGACCGCGGAGGAGTGGCCGTAGATGGCCTCGCTGCCGTCGGCGTGCTGGACGATCACGGCGTTGCCGTACCCACCGAACCAGCCGGCCTTGGTGACCAGCCCGTCGTGGATCGCCACGTAGGGCGTGCCCTCGGGGGCGACCAGGTCCACGCCGGTGTGCATCTTGCCCCAGCGGACGCCGTACGGGGAGTTGAAGTCGTAGCCCTGCAGCGGCAGCAGCCAGACCTCTTTCTCGGCGCTGTCCTCGCTGCGGCTGTCCCGGGAGGCGCGGTCGGCGTTGTCCGCACGGGCCGCCGCGTCCTGGCTGGTGACCGACGCCTGCTTGAGCTCGTCGAGGACCGTCGGGCTGACGTCCTTGGCGTCCGGCAGGGCGCTCGCGCCGAGGGCCACGATGCCGGCACCGACGAACGCGGTGGTGACGACAGCGGCGTAACGGCTGCGGGGTGGGGTGGGTACGCGGCGGCGACCGCGATATCGATCGGGCTCAGACGACAGGCGCTGGCGCACGCACACCCTCCGTTGTCGGGGTTCCGAAGCGGCCGGTGGGCGTCCCCTGAGACTCCAGTGAGACGTCCGCTGACCGCGTCGTCACCCGTCCATGGACCTGATGACAACCGTGGACACGTTAGCCAACCGCCAGGCGAGTCACAAGCTAGACCGAAAAATTGGCGTGTCGATCTGTCCGTTTGCGTCCATGATTGTCATGCATCGCGCCGCTGAACGGTGCCCCTGTCGCTGCCCGTTCGTCGCCGAGCGTGACCGTTCCGGCGGAGTCGTCCGGCTTGACTCCGGACGGCGCCGGGATGGTGTCCCGGTCCTGCCAGCGGCGTGGCTCTGGCGAAGCCGGGTCGGGCGCCTCCGGGTTGCGCGGTGGATGCGTCGGGTAACGGCCGGTGACGGAGCCCGGATTTCCCGGGCCGGGCCCGCCGGGTTACCGTTCGTTAAGGTGAAGGCGGTCAAGCCGGTGAAAGGTGTGCGCTGATGAGCTCTCGGATTCGGGTCGTCGTCGCGAAGCCCGGCCTGGACGGCCACGATCGGGGCGCGAAGGTCGTCGCGCGCGCCCTGCGGGACGCCGGGATGGAGGTCGTCTACACCGGCCTGCACCAGACCCCCGAGCAGATCGTGGAGACCGCCATCCAGGAGGACGCCGACGCGGTCGGCCTGTCCGTGCTCTCCGGCGCGCACATGACGCTCTTCCGGCGGGTGTTGGAACTGCTCGGTGAGCGGGACGCACGCGACATCGTCGTGTTCGGTGGCGGCATCATTCCGAACGGCGACATTCCCGAGTTGGAGAAGTTGGGCGTCGCGAAGATCTTCACACCGGGCGCTACCACCCAGGCGATTGTCGAGTGGGTCCGAGAGAACGTGGCCCAGCCGGTTTCCTGAGGAACGCCGAACTGCTGCCCCACCGATTTTGGGCACGGGGGAGGGGCCGGACGCACCCCTCACACGTCCGGCCCCTCTATGCACGATGCCCCGCCGCCACCCCTCGACCGACAGGGCATCGGCCGTATCCCGTCTTTGCGCTGTTCAGCGCTCCGACATCTGACTCAACGACGCCCCCACGGCAGGGTTACGCAAGCCGGACAACATCGCCCGGACGGTGGATGCCACCGGAGTTGTGGCCGGAAACCGGCCACACCTGATGTTCGGTTGTGCATTACCGCACACCGTGCACCCGCTCGGTTGCCGGTGGTGCCGACCTCGCTAGGCTGCGGCCAATGGCCTGTTTCAACTGATGACAGGCGTCAAGCTGTTTTCTGAACGCTGGTGGCGGCGCGACGGCGCGCCGCGGAGACGGGACGGGACGCGCAATCGTGGACCTGTACGAGTACCAGGGGCGGGACCTGTTCGAGCGGCACGGCTTGCCCGTGCTGGCCGGCGGCGTTGCCACTACCCCGGAAGAGGCCCGCGCGATCGCCGAACGCCTTGGCGGCCGTGTGGTCGTCAAGGCGCAGGTAAAGGTCGGCGGCCGAGGTAAGGCCGGCGGCGTCAAGCTGGCCGAGGGCCCGGATGAGGCGGTGGCTCGGGCCACCGACATCCTCGGCATGGACATCAAGGGTCACACCGTCCACAAGGTCATGATCACGGTGACCGCGGACGTGGCCGAGGAGTACTACTTCTCGTACCTGCTCGACCGGGCGAACCGCACCTTCCTCTGCATCGCCAGCGTCGCCGGCGGCATGGACATCGAGCAGGTCGCCGCCGAGACCCCCGACAAGGTCGTGAAGGCCCCGATCGACGCCGTCAAGGGCGTGGACGAGGCCAAGGCCCGCGAGATCGTGACCGCCGCCGGCTTCCCGGCCGAGGTCGCCGACCAGGTGGTCGAGATCGCCGTCGGCCTGTGGCAGGCGTTCGTCGCCGAGGACGCCACCCTGGTCGAGGTCAACCCGCTCGCCAAGAACGGCGACGGCCGGATGCTGCTGCTCGACGCCAAGATCAGCCTGGACGAGAACGCGGCGTTCCGGCACCCGGACCACGAGGCGCTCGTCGACCAGGCCGCTGTGGACCCGCTGGAGCAGGCCGCCAAGGCCAAGGACCTCAACTACGTCAAGCTCGACGGCGAGGTCGGCATCATCGGCAACGGCGCGGGTCTGGTCATGTCGACCCTCGACGTGGTCGCGTACGCCGGTGAGCGGCACGGCAACGTCAAGCCCGCCAACTTCCTCGACATCGGCGGCGGCGCGAGCGCCGCGGTGATGGCGAACGGGCTGGAGATCGTTCTCTCCGACCCGGCCGTGAAGAGCGTCTTCGTCAACGTCTTCGGCGGCATCACCGCCTGCGACGAGGTCGCCAACGGCATCATCCAGGCGCTGGCCCTGCTGGAGCAGCGCGGCGAGCAGGTCACCAAGCCGCTCGTCGTCCGTCTCGACGGCAACAACGCCGAGGCTGGCCGGGCGATCCTGGACAGCGCGAACAACCCGCTCGTGCAGCGGGTGGACACCATGGACGGTGCGGCCGAGCGGGCCGCCGAGCTGGCAGCTGCGGGGGTCTGATCATGGCTATCTGGCTGACCAAGGACTCGAAGGTCATCGTCCAGGGGATGACCGGTTCCGAGGGTTCCAAGCACACCCGGCGGATGCTGGCCGCCGGCACCAACGTCGTCGGTGGCGTCAACCCGCGCAAGGCGGGCCAGACTGTCGACTTCGACGGCACCGAGCTGCCGGTCTTCGCGTCCGTCGCGGACGCGATGGCGCAGACCGGGGCCGACGTCACTGTCATCTTCGTGCCGCCGCAGTTCACCAAGGCCGCCGTGGTCGAGGCGATCGACGCCGCGATCGACCTGGCCGTGGTGATCACCGAGGGCGTCCCGGTGCACGACACCGCGTCGTTCTGGGCGTACAACGTCTCGCAGGGCGAGCGGACCCGGATCATCGGGCCGAACTGCCCGGGCATCGCCTCGCCGGGCGCGTCCAACGCCGGCATCATCCCGGCCGACATCACCGGCTCCGGCCGGATCGGCCTGGTCAGCAAGAGCGGCACGCTGACCTACCAGATGATGTACGAGCTGCGCGACATCGGCTTCTCCACCTGCGTCGGCATCGGCGGTGACCCGATCATCGGGACCACCCACATCGACGCCCTCGCGGCGTTCGAGGCCGACCCGGAGACCGACGCCATCGTCATGATCGGTGAGATCGGTGGCGACGCCGAGGAGCGGGCCGCCGAGTTCATCAAGGCGAACGTCACCAAGCCGGTGGTCGGCTACATCGCCGGCTTCACCGCTCCGCCCGGCAAGACCATGGGTCACGCCGGGGCGATCATCTCCGGCTCCGCCGGCACCGCCGAGGCGAAGCAGGCCGCGCTGGAGGCCGTCGGCGTCAAGGTCGGCAAGACGCCGACCGAGACCGCGAAGCTGATGCGGGAGATCATGTCCGGCAACTGAGCCGGTCAGGCAGCACAGAGGGGGTCGACCGGTCACGGTCGACCCCCTCTGCCGTACGCGTCAGTCGTTGTTCCAGAACGGGTAGTTGCCGGTCGAGCGCAGGATCGCCCCGCCGATGATGTTGATCACGCCGAACGTGATGGCGAGGTAACCGAGCAGCGGCGACTGCCCGTACCGCCGGGCGTCGCGGATGGACAGGTAGCCGAAGACGATGCCGAAGATGCCGCAGCAGATCAGCCCCAGCACGATGCCCAGCACGCCCCACAGGGTGGTTCGGTCGCGTCCCTGGGCCGGTGGTGGTGGGGGAGGCGGGTATGGCGTCGTCACAGCTTCCTCCGAGCGGTCATGGGCGACGTGCCGGCCCGTACCGCGGCCGGCGGGCCCGTCCCGGGTGGCGGCGACTCGCGCCCCCTCAGGGCCGAGGCTAGACCGGCCCGGGTGGGCAGGACGTCGGTTCGGTGAACTCGCCGACCTTAGGAGGGGTTAACGGACTGCCACCGCCCGCGCGACGTGCCAGAGTAGAGCGGATGTCCCCCGTCACCCCTGACCGTCCCAGCCGTCCCGGCGGTGTGAGCGCCGACGACCGGCCGGTCGACCGTGCCGCACCGGCCCGGCGGGTGCCCGCGCCTCGCGCTGGTGGGTCGCCGCGCGGGCGGGCGCCACTGCCCGTCGCCGCCGGGGTGGCCGCCTGCTGGGCCGCCGTCACCTCGTACCTGCCGGTCGCCATCGTGCTCGGCCTGGTGCAGCTCGGCGCGGATGGCACCACAGTGACCGGCACCCTGCGCACCGCGCTGGCCGGCTGGCTGCTCGGGCACGGCGTGCCGTTGCACACCGAGACCGGGCCGCTCGGGCTCGCCCCGCTGGCGCTGACAGTGCTCGCGCTCTGGCGGCTGAGCCGCGCCGGCGTGCACGTGAGCCGCGCGATCGGTGCCCGCGACACCCGCTCACCGCGCCGGGCACTGCTCGCCGCGGTCGCTGTCGGCATCGCGTACGCGCTGCTCGGCGCGCTCGCGGCGGTGCTGGTCGGCACCGGCGGGCCGAGTGTGTCGCTGATCCGGGCGGGCGCCACGTTCGCTGCGGTCGGCACGCTCGCCGCGCTGGTCGGCGCGGTCCGGATCACCGCCGTGACCCGGCTGCTCGTCTCCCGGCTCCCGAGCCCGGTGCGCGACGGCGTTCGCACCGGCCTGGTGGCCGGGCTGCTGCTGCTCGGCGCGGGCGCCGGAGCGGCCGGCCTGGCGGTGGCCACCGGTGGCGGCGATGCGGCCGACATGATCGGGGCGTACCGGACCGGAGTCGCCGGGCAGGCCGGCATCACCCTGGTCAGCGTCGCGTACGCGCCCAACGCGGCGGTCTGGTCGACCAGTTACCTGCTCGGGCCGGGGTTCGCTGTCGGAACTGACACAGCGGTCCGCACCAGCGAGGTGTCGATCGGCGCGCTGCCGGCCGTGCCGCTGCTCGCTGGCCTGCCGCGCGGCCCGGTGGACGGCTTCGGTGCCCTGCTGCTCGCGGTGCCGGTTCTCGCCGGGATGGTCGCCGGTTGGCTGCTCGCCCGGCGAGTGGCTCGACTCGCCGGGCCGGAGCGGGCTGCGCAGCGCTGGGCCGTGTTGCTGACGCCGGCGGTGCTGGCCGGGCCGGTGGCCGGTGTGGTGCTCGGTGCGGCAGCGGCGGTCTCCGGTGGGCCGCTCGGCGCCGGCCGACTGTCCCAGGTCGGGCCGGTGGGTTGGCAGGTCGGGGCGGTGGCGGCCGGTGTCATAGCGGTCGGCGCGCTGGTCGGCGCTGCCGCGACCCGGGCGCTGACCCGCGGGCCCGCGCAGTAGACGAGCGCGGGGCGCCCCGAGTGAAACCGGAGCGCCCCGTCGAATCCGAACCCGTCAGGGCTGGGTGGGCAGGTTGACCTGCGCCACCACGCTCAGGATGAGCAGCAGGATGCCCAGCCCGACGCCGACCGCGCCGCAGATCAGACCGGCCTTGGCCTGGCCGGCGTTGTTGGCCTGACCCTGGGCCACCTTCTGCTTGGCGAGGTAGCCGGTCACGATGCCCGCGATGCCGACCGGGATGCCCAGGTACAGGCAGCAGACCAGCGGGATCGACGCGATACCGAGGATCATCGACACCAGGCCGAGGGTGTTGTTCTGCCCCTGCGCCTGCGGGTACCCGGCGTTCGGGTAGGTCGGGCTGGCGCCGTACGGGGGCTGCTGCTGCGCGTACGGGTCGTTCGGCTGCTGACCGTACGGCTGGCCCGAGGTGGGCTGCTGGCCGTACGGGGCCTGCGGCGCGGCGTACGGGTCGTTCGGCTGCTGACCGTACGGCTGGCCGGAGGTGGGCTGCTGGCCGTACGGGGCGGCCGGCGGCTGGGGAGCGGTCGGGTCCTGGTTGGGCTGCTGGCCGTACGGGTCCTGACCGGGGTTACCGGGCTGCATTCGAGAAGCTCCTTGGACTGGTTCCGTCAGTTGGTGCTCTTATTTCCATCCATGATCGCGGTCAGTCCTCCCAAAGCCCAGTACAGCAACAGGACGACATGTCTCCCAAAGCAGGCGAAAAGCTCCTAGTCGACCGCTTCGCGTGCCGGATCAGGGGCGGTGTGTGGGCCGGTGCGGCGTTCGGCCCGAGCGAGCGGCAGCGTACCGGGTCGACGCACGTCGGCACTGTCGAAGATCGGCGTGCCGCCCAGTCGAAGGGCGTCCCTGACCTGCCCGATAGGGTGGCCCGGTGACCGAGCCCGCGCCTGTCGCCCGCATCGTCGTCCTCATCTCCGGCTCCGGGAGCAACCTTCAGTCGCTGCTGGATGCCGCCGCCGACCCCGCGTACGGCGCACAGGTCGTCGCGGTCGGCGCGGACCGCGACGGCATCGCGGGCCTGGACCGGGCCGACGCGGCGGGGGTGCCCACCTTCGTCGAGCGGGTCCGCGACCACGACACCCGGGAGGACTGGGACCGCGCGCTCACCGCGCACGTCGCGAAGCACCAACCCGACCTGGTCATCTCCGCCGGTTTCCTCAAGCTGGTCGGCCCGCACTTCCTCGCCGCCTTCGGCGACCGCTACCTGAACACCCACAACACGCTGCTGCCGGCGTTTCCCGGCATCCACGGCCCGCGTGACGCTCTCGCCTACGGCGTGAAGCTCACCGGAGCCACCCTCTTCTTCGTCGACGCCGGCATGGACACCGGGCCGATCGTCGCGCAGGTCGCGGTGCCGGTGCTGGACGACGACGACGTCGACACGCTCACCGAGCGCATCAAGGAAGCCGAGCGACGCCAGCTCGTCGAGCAGGTTGGTCGGCTGGTCCGCGAAGGCTGGACCATCACCGGAAGGAAGGTCACGGTTCCGTGAGTCCCACTCAGGACGGGCGCCGCCCGATCAGGCGGGCGCTGGTCAGCGTCTACGACAAGACCGGGCTGGCCGAGCTGGCTCAGGCCCTGCACGCTGCCGGTGTGGAGATCGTGTCCACCGGCAGCACGGCGGGCACCATCGCCGCCGCCGGGGTGCCGGTGACGCCGGTGGAGACGGTGACCGGGTTCCCCGAGGTGCTCGACGGCCGGGTGAAGACCCTGCACCCGAAGGTGCACGCGGGTCTCCTCGCGGACCTGCGGAAGGACACCCACGTGGCGCAGCTCGACGAGCTGGGCGTGGCGGCGTTCGACCTGCTGGTCTCCAACCTGTACCCGTTCCAGGCGACCGTCGCCTCCGGCGCCGACGTCGAGGAGTGCGTGGAGCAGATCGACATCGGCGGCCCGGCCATGGTGCGCGCCGCCGCCAAGAACCACGCCTCGGTCGCCGTGGTCACCGACCCGGCCGCTTACCCGGCGCTGCTCGGCGCGCTCGCCGAGGGTGGCTTCACAGTGGCCCAGCGCCGCGCGCTGGCCGCCCGGGCGTTCGCCGACATCGCCGAGTACGACGTGGCGGTGGCCCAATGGTTCGCGCAGGAGCTGGCACCCGCCGACGACTCGTGGCCGAAGTTCGCGGGGCTGGCGCTGCGCAAGTCGACAGCGCTGCGCTACGGCGAGAACCCGCACCAGCCGGCCGCGCTCTACACCGACCCGGACGCCCCGGCCGGGCTGGCCCAGGCCGAGCAGCTGCACGGCAAGGAGATGTCGTACAACAACTACGTCGACGCCGACGCCGCCTGGCGGGCCGCGAACGACTTCGCCGACCAGCCGGCGGTGGCGATCATCAAGCACGCGAACCCGTGCGGCATCGCGATCGGCGCGGACGTCGCCGAGGCGCACCGCAGGGCGCACGCCTGCGACCCGGTGTCGGCGTTCGGCGGCGTCATCGCGGTCAACCGGCCGGTCTCGGTCGAGATGGCTAAGCAGGTCGCCGAGATCTTCACCGAGGTGGTGGTCGCCCCCGGCTTCGACGAGGGCGCGGTCGAGGTGTTGCAGGGCAAGAAGAACATCCGACTGCTGCGGGCACCGGCCTGGACGCCGGCGCGGGTGGAGTTGCGCCCGGTGACCGGCGGCGTGCTGGCCCAGGTCGCCGACCGGGTGGACGCCCCCGGCGACGACCCGGCGAGTTGGCAGTTGGCGACCGGCGAGGCCGCCGACGAGGAGCTGCTGCGGGACCTCGCGTTCGCCTGGCGGGCGGTCCGCGCGGTGAAGAGCAACGCGATCCTGCTCGCCAAGGACGGCGCCACCGTCGGTGTCGGCATGGGTCAGGTCAACCGGGTCGACTCGGCGCAGCTCGCTGTCACCCGCGCCGGCGCCGACCGGGCCCGCGGCTCGGTCGCCGCCTCGGACGCGTTCTTCCCGTTCGCCGACGGCCCGCAGATCCTCATCGACGCCGGCGTCCGCGCCATCGTGCAGCCCGGCGGCTCCATCCGTGACGAGGAAGTCATCGAAGCGGCCAAGAAGGCAAACGTGACGATGTACCTGACCGGAACCCGCCACTTCTTCCACTGACACCGAGGGCTCCGACCTCGTCGATCATGAAGTTATTGCCCCGACACGCCGATGTGCAGGGCAATAACTTCATGATCAACGGTTGAGGTCGGGTTGGGGTCAGGCTGTGGGGGTGGGGCGGAGTTCGGCGAAGTGGCAGGCGGACGGGTGGGGGTCCGCTGCCCTCGGCACCGTCGCCGGGTCCTGGGTGGCGCAGATGTCCTGGGCCTTCCAGCAGCGGGTCCGGAAGTGGCACCCGCTGGGCGGATCGGCCGGGCTGGGCACGTCGCCGACCAGCCGGATCATGTTGCGCTGGTCGCGGGCCTCCGGGTCCGGCACCGGCACCGCGGAGAGCAGAGCCTGGGTGTACGGGTGGGTGGCCCGCTCGTAGATCTCGTCCTCGGTGCCGATCTCGACGATCCGACCGAGGTACATCACCGCGACGCGGTCGGCGATGTGCCGCACCACCGACAGGTCGTGCGCGATGAAGATGTACGAGAGCCCCAGCTCGCCCTGCAGCTGCTTGAGCAGGTTGATCACCTGGGCCTGGATGGAGACGTCGAGCGCCGACACCGGCTCGTCGCAGACGATCACCTCGGGCTTCAGCGCGAGGGCGCGGGCGATGCCGATGCGCTGACGCTGACCGCCGGAGAACTGGTGCGGGTACCTGTTGATGTGCTCCGGGTTGAGCCCGACCAGGTCCAACAGCTCCTGGACCCGCTTGGCCTTGCTGCCCTTCGGCGCGGCATCCGGGTGGATCTCGAACGGCTCGCCGATGATGTCGCCGACCGTCATCCGGGGGTTCAGCGAGGTGTACGGATCCTGCATCACCATCTGCATGTTGCGGCGCAGCCGGCGCAGCTCACCCCCGGAAGCCTTGAACAGGTCCTTGCCCTCCAGGGTGGCGCGCCCGGAGGTGGGCGTCTCCAACCGCATCAGCAGCCGGGCGAGGGTGGACTTGCCGCAGCCGGACTCGCCGACGACGCCGAGCGTCTCGCCCCGACGCAGCTCGAAGCTCACCCCGTCGACGGCCTTCACCGCCCCGATCTGCCGCTGGAACAGCACGCCCTGGGTGATCGGGAAGTGCTTCACCAGGTTGTCGACGGAGAGAATGGTCTCGCCGCGGACCTTCGTGGGGTTAGCGGGCGACGCTGTCATCACGGACCTCCTGCGCGAAGTGGCAAGCGCTGGTCCGGCCGTCGCCGAGGACCAGGTCGTGCGGCACCTCGTCCACGCAGACCTGCTGGACGTACGGGCACCGGGGGTGGAACGGGCAGCCGGACGGGATGCGCATCAGGTTCGGCGGCAACCCCTTGATCGTCGACAGTTCCTGGCCGCGAACGTCCAGGCGCGGGATCGACTCCAACAAACCCTTTGTGTACGGGTGGGCGGGCGCCTTGTAGAGCGAGCGGACGTCGGCGTGTTCGACGATCCGGCCGGCGTACATGACAGCGATCCGGTCCGCGACACCGGCGACCACACCCAGGTCGTGGGTGATCAGGATCATCGCCATGTTGAGTTCCCGGCGGAGGTCGGCCAGCAGGTCCATGATCTGGGCCTGCACTGTCACGTCGAGGGCCGTGGTGGGCTCGTCGGCGATCAGCACCTTCGGGTCCAGCGCCAACGCCATGGCGATCATGACGCGCTGCCGCATACCGCCGGAGAACTGGTGCGGGTAGTCGCCGATCCGCTTGGCGGCGCCCGGGATCTTGACCAGATCCATCAGCTCGACGGCACGACGTCGAGCGTCGGCTCGGGACATGCCGGCGCGCTGGCGCAGCGTCTCACCGATCTGCCAGCCGACGGGGAAGACCGGGTTGAGGGCGGAGAGCGCGTCCTGGAAGATCATTGCGATCTCCTTGCCGCGTACCTGCCGGCGCTGCTCCTCGGAGCGGGTGAGCAGGTCCTCACCCTGGTAGAGGATCTGGCCGGAGCGGACGAACGCGGGCGGGGTGTCCAGGATGCCCATGATCGCCTGGGCGGTGACCGACTTCCCCGAGCCGGATTCGCCGAGCACGGCAAGGGTCTCGCCGGCGTCCAGGTGGTACGACACCCCGTTGATCACCCGGGCGACACCCTCGTTGGTGCGGAACTCGACGTGCAGGTCCCGCAACTCCAGCAGGTGACCGCCCTCGGGAGTGGCAGAGGCGGGAGTGGGATTGACGGTCATGATGTTCTCACCGCAGCTTCGGGTCGAAGGCGTCACGGATCGCGTCGCCGAGCATGATGAACGCCAGCACGGTCAGTGCCAGGAAGGCCGACGGGACGATCAACGGGGTCGCCGCCTCCCGCATGTGGATCCGGCCGGTGTCGATGTCCTGCCCCCACGAGATGGTGGGCGCCTTCAGGCCGATGCCGAGGAAGGAGAGCGTCGCCTCAGCCGCGATGAACGAGCCGAGCGCGATGGTCAGCACGACGATCGCCGGGGCCAGCGAGTTCGGCAGAATGTGCCGCCACATGATCCGGCTGTTGCCGGCACCGAGCATCCGGGCCGCCGCGACATAGTCCTGCTCCTTCGCGGTGATCACCGAGGACCGGACCACGCGGGCGGCGGTGGTCCATCCGAGGAGGGCCAACACAAAGACGACAGCGCCGATCCGAGCCCACTGGTTGTCACTGGACACCCGCTTGAGCAGCACGATCGCGGCCAGCAGCAGCGGGATGCCGAGCACCACGTCGATCACCCGGGAGAGCACAGCGTCGACCCAGCGGCCGAAGTAACCGGCCAGCATGCCGACCACCAGCGCGATGATGCCGGTGCCGAGCGCGGCGAGCGCGCCGACCAGCAGCGACGCCCGGGTGCCGTAGACCGCCCGGGAGTACGTGTCGCAGCCCTGGAAGTCGTACCCGAAGATGGCCCCGCCGGACGGCCCGGCGTGTTGCCGGGAGAGCAGGCAGTCGTTCGGGTTGTTGGCAGTGAAGACCCCGGGGAGCAGCGCCATCAGGGTGAAGATGACGACCAGCGCCAGCGAGATCCAGAAGATCGGGTTGCGGCGCAGGTCGCGCCAGGCGTCCCCGGCCAGGCTGCGGGGCTTGTTCGCGGCACCGACCTGGTTGGGCGTGCCCGGCTCTCCCGAGGGGCCACGTCGCGCGGCCTGGTTCTCGGTGGCCGCCACAGTCTCAAAGTCACTCATAGCGGATCCTCGGGTCGAGTACGGCGTACAGGACGTCCACCACCAGGTTCGAGACCAGGTAGACCACGACGAGCACACTGACGATGCCCACCACCAGGGGGCCGTCCTCGGTGCGGATGCCGCGGAAGAGGTTGAAGCCCACGCCGGGGATGTTGAAGACGCCCTCGGTGATGATCGCGCCGCTCATCAGGTTGCCCAGTTCCACACCGAGGAAGGTGACCACCGGGATCAGCGAGTTGCGCAGCACGTGGACGATGACGATGCGCCGCTTGACCAGGCCCTTGGACCGGGCGGTCCGGACGTAGTCCGCGCGCAGGTTCTCCGCCACCGAGGCCCGGGTGAGTCGTAGGGCGGTGGCCAGCGACAGCGAGCCGAGCACGATGCCCGGCAGCAGGAGCGCGTAGAACGTCGGGTCGGAGCCGGCGGTGGGTGGGAAGAGCTGCCACTTGACGCCCAGGAAGTACTGCGCCAGCGGTGCCAGCACGATCGTCGGGATGCCCAGCACCAGCAGGGTCAGCACCAGCGTCGAGTTGTCGAAGATGCTGGCCCGGCGGATGCCGGCGAGAACCCCGGCGGTGACACCGAAGATGATCGCCACGGCGAGCGCGATGAGCGCGAGCCGCACGGTGACCGGCCAGGCCTGCTGGAGGATGTCACCGATGCTCCGACCCGTGAGCGACTCGCCCAGGTTGCCCTGGAGCAGGTCCTTCACGTAGTCGAAGTAGCGGTAGAAGAAGCCACCGACGCCCGTCTGATCCAGGTTGTACTTCTCGGTGAGGTAGGCCCGCTGCGCTGGCGTCACCGGCCGTTCGCCGGCGAGCGCCTGGATCGGGTCGCCCTGCCCGGCGAATGTCAGCGCGTAGACGATCAAGGTGGTCCCGAAGAACGCCAGGACCATCTGCAGTAGGCGCCGCAGGATGTAGCGGAACATGCTTAGCAGTCTCTCCGGAAATGTGCGAAAGGGTCGCAGGACGGCATCTCTGGTCGTACCCGAAATATCCGAGACGTTCCGTCCGGCCCGGGGGAGCCGGCGCCACCGACGCCGGGTCCGCTGCTGCGGCCCGGCCCCGGTGGCGCGGTCGGGGCCACCCGGGCGACGATGCCCGGGTGGCCCGCACCATGGTCAGCTCAGCTGGCTGCTTCGATCTTGACGAGGTTGACCCGCTGGAACAGGTCCATCTCGACGTTCTTGACCTTGGACGAGTGGCCGAACACGTTCTCGCCGAAGCGGAGCGGGATCACCGGCATGTCCTTGGCCAGGATGTCCTCCGCCTGCTGGTACTTGGCGATCGCCTCGTCCTGCGTCTTGGCGGCGGAACCCTCCTTGACCAGCTTGTCGAACTCCGGGTTGCTGTAGCCGTAGTAGTTCGACGAGCCGTTCGTGCTGTACAGCGGGCCGAGGTAGTCCTCCATGGTCGGGTAGTCCATGACCCAGCCCATCCGGAACGCACCCACCGGCGTCTTCTTCTCGACCTTGGTCAGCAGGTCGGCGAACTTCGGCTCGACCGAGCCGACCGCGTCCACGCCCAGGTTGGTCTTGAGCTGGTTGACCGTGGCGTCGACCCAGTCCTTGTGCCCGCCGTCGCCGTTGTACGAGATGACGATCTTCGACGGACCGCCGGCGGCCTGGTAGAGCTTCTTGGCCTCGGTCGGGTTGAACTCGGCGGCCTTGCCCGCGGTGTCCTCCCGGTAGCCCGGCAGGACCGGTGCGACGAAGGAGCGCGCCGACGTCTGCGAGCCCTTGAAGACCGACTTGGTGATCTCGTCACGGTCGATCGCCATCGAGATGGCCTTGCGCACGTCCGGGTTGCTGTAGTCCTTGTCGAACGTCGGGAACGCGAGGAACTGGAACGACGACATCGGGCTGGTCTTGTACCGGTCGCCCAGGTCGCTCGGCGCGGTGCTCAGGCTCTCGGTCGGGATCGTGGGCAGCACGTCCAGGTTGTCCGCCAGGACGTCCGCGTAGGCCGCGGTGAGCTGCTGGTAGATCCGGAACTCGATGTTCTTGACCTTGGGCTTCTCGCCCGGGTACGCGTCGTAGCGCTCGACGTCGATCTTGCTGTCGTGCTGCCAGGTGCCCTTCATCTTGAAGGGGCCCTGCCCGATCGGCGCCTGCTCGTAGGAGTCCTTGAGCACGCCCGGAGCCGAGAACGCGGCGTCCGGCATCGGGAAGAACGCGTTGTAGCCCAGCGTCGTCTTGAAGTCGATGTACGGATCGGACAGCGTCACGGTGAAGGTGAGGTCGTCGACCTTCTTCAGGCCGGACATCTCCTTGGCCTTCGGCGCCTTGTCCTGCAGGTCGGCGTAACCAGCGATCTTCTCGAAGAAGGGGTTGGTGTCCTGACCGTTCGGGGCGTACGCGCCGTAGTTCCAGGCGTTGATGTAGTTCTGGGACGTGACCTTCTCACCGTTGTGGAAGGTGAAGCCGTCCTTGATCTTGATCGTCCAGACCTTGTTGTCGGACGAGGTGATCGACTGAGCGGCGACCTCGTACGGCTTGTTCTGGGCGTCGTAGTCGACGAGCGGGCTGAACAGGCCGGCGATCACCTGCGACCCGGACGTCTCGGTGGTGTTTGTGGGAACCAGGTGCTTCGGCTCGGCGATCTGGATGCTGACCACCGAACTGTCGCTGCCACCGGATCCACCGTCTCCGCCGCTGCCGCAGGCCGCGAGGCCCAGCGTCACCGCGAGCGGGAGGGCGGTCCAGGCGGCGAGTCTACGAACTCGCATTGAGCCTCCTCATCTCCTCACGCTGCGCAGTCAGGCCCGACGCTGGGTTTACGCTGCGCAACAAGCGGTAACGGTAGGTCGGTGACCGGCCTTCGACAACGACGCGGTTGCGGGTGGGTAACGGTCCGGGGTTGATTCAGTTGTCGAAGGCGAGTGAATCTGCTACCCCAAACCGGAATCATCGACTTGGCCTGCTGAAATGGCGACGTTTGACGTTGCGTTCGTACCTTCCCGGTCGGGTCGACGCCGCCTGGGGTTGCCGTCCCCTCTCCGTGGATCAGCCCCCTCCTGTCTGGTTCGACAGTGATCGAATCCACAGATTGTCACTGAAAGTGACTAGCAACACCTCACGCAGGGTTACTCCAGCGGCGGTCACTCCGACGTGACCCGGCCCGTCCGATGGCCGCCCCGCCGCAGTGGGGCGGCGGACGGCCCGGAGCGAGGTCGTCTGATCCGCGGGCGGTGGCCGTGAGACGATCTGGTCGTGACGGCGACGCTTCTGGACGGCAAGGCAACCGCAGCGGAGATCAAGGACGAGCTGCGCATCCGGGTGAAGGCACTCGCGGAACGCGGCATCACCCCCGGGCTCGGCACGGTCCTGGTCGGGGCGGATCCGGGCAGCCAGGCGTACGTCAACGGCAAGCACCGCGACTGCGCCGAGGTGGGCATCGCCTCGATCCGCCGCGAACTGCCGGCCGACGCCACCCAACAGCAGGTCGACGACGTACTGGCCGAGCTGAACGCCGACCCGGCGTGCCACGGCTACATCGTCCAGCTGCCGCTGCCGGCCCACCTCGACACCCAGCGGGTGCTGGAGTTGATCGACCCGGACAAGGACGCCGACGGCCTGCACCCGGTCAACCTGGGTCGGCTCGTGCTCGGCTACGACGGTCCGCTGCCGTGCACGCCGCGCGGCATCGTCGAGCTGCTCCGCCGGCACGACGTGGCGCTGCGCGGGGCCACCGTCGCGGTGGTCGGTCGCGGCAACACGGTTGGCCGACCGCTCGGCCTGCTGCTCACCAGGCGCAGCGAGAACGCCACAGTCACCCTCTGCCACACCGGCACCCTCGACCTCGCCTCGCACACGCGCGCCGCCGACATCGTCATCGTCGCGGCCGGCGTACCGGGTCTGCTCACCGCCGATATGATCAACCCGGGCGCGGTGGTGGTGGACGTCGGCATCACCCGCGTCATCGGAGCGGACGGCAAGGGCCGCTACACCGGTGACGTGGACCCGGAGGTGG
Source organism: Micromonospora sp. NPDC049049 (assembly GCF_040649115.1). NCBI lineage: Bacteria > Bacillati > Actinomycetota > Actinomycetes > Micromonosporales > Micromonosporaceae > Micromonospora > Micromonospora sp. NPDC049049. The sequence continues at coordinate 51,643 of NZ_JBEZEX010000040.1, forward strand.
CCGAGACGGCCGGCGCGCTGGTCCCCATGCCCGGCGGCGTGGGCCCGATGACCCGGGCCATGCTGCTCACCAACGTCGTCGAGCGCGCCGAGCGCGGCTGAACCGGACGCCGGCGACGCCGGTGACGTTCGACCCATCCCGGCGACGGCCGCCGCCCCTGCCCTGTTCGGTGCCAGGATGACTGATACGGTCCGGAAAACCGACTGGTATCAGGGAGTGGGACGACCATGGGTAAGAAGGTCACTGTCGTCGGGGCTGGCTTCTACGGCTCCACCACCGCACAGCGCCTGGCCGAGTACGACGTCTTCGACACCGTAGTGATCACCGACATCGTGGAGGGCAAGCCCGCAGGCCTCGCGCTCGACCTCAACCAGTCCCGGGCCATCGAAGGCTTCGAGACCAAGGTGGTCGGCGTGACCACCGGCCCCAACGGTGAGGGCTACGAGAGCATCGAGGGCTCCGACGTCGTCGTGATCACCGCTGGTCTGCCGCGCAAGCCCGGCATGAGCCGGATGGACCTGCTGGAGACCAACGCCAAGATCGTCCGGCAGGTCGCCGAGAACGTCGCCAAGTACGCCCCGAACGCCGTCGTCATCGTGGTCTCCAACCCGCTGGACGAGATGACCGCGCTGGCCCAGCTCGCCACCCAGTTCCCGAAGAACCGGGTGCTCGGCCAGGCCGGCATGCTCGACACCGCCCGGTTCAGCAACTTCGTCGCCGAGGCGCTGAAGGTGCCGGTGGCCTCCGTACGCACCCTGACCCTGGGCTCGCACGGAGACACCATGGTCCCGGTGCCGTCGAAGAGCACCGTCAACGGCAAGCCGCTGCGCGACGCCATGCCGGCCGAGCAGATCGAGGAGCTGGTCGTCAAGACCCGCAACGGTGGCGCCGAGGTGGTCGCGCTGCTCAAGACCGGTTCGGCCTACTACGCCCCGTCCGCCGCCGCGGCGCGGATGGCGAAGGCCGTCGCGGAGGACTCCGGCGAGGTCATGCCGGTCTGCGCCTGGGTCGACGGCGAGTACGGCATCTCCGGTGTCTACCTGGGTGTCGAGGCCGAGATCGGCGCCGAGGGCGTCAAGCGGGTCGTCGAGACCGACCTGGACGCCGACGAGCGCGCCAGCCTCCTGGAGGCTGCCGAAGCCGTCCGCGCCAAGCAGGGCGACATCTCCAGCATGTAGTTCCCCCGAACCACAGCATCAGCGAAGGGCGCGCCGGCAAAAGCCGGCGCAGAGTAAAAAGGCAATAGGGTGGGAAAGAGTGTCAGTCGGGGGGTGTAGATCTCGGTGGGGGCCGGGTCAGTAAAAAGGG
>NZ_JBEZEX010000041.1:0-49768 GCF_040649115.1 Micromonospora sp. NPDC049049
GCAACGGCCGCTCGCTCGCCCCGGCAGGGGCCGACGGGGTGGATCAATCCGATCGACGCCGGCCGGTACGGTGGCTAGGTCGCCCCAGCCCCACCGCAACCGAAGCCCGAAGCCCGGAGCCGGAGCCCGGAGCCGGAGGCCAAAGCCCGCAGCCGCGAGAAAGCAAGACCGCCGTACCCCCGAGGAAAGCGGGATACGGCGGTCTGGTGTCGTGCGGCGCAGCTCAGGAGCCGGGGGTGTTGTTCGCTCCCTTGGCGGTGGCCGCGAGGTAGTCGCGGTTGAGCCGGCCGATGGTGTTCAGCGGGATGCCCTTCGGGCAGGCCGGGGTGCATTCGCCGGCGTTGGTGCAGCCGCCGAAGCCGGCCTCGTCGTGCGCGTCGACCATGCCGATCACCCGGGTGTAGCGCTCGGGCTGGCCCTGCGGCAGCAGGGAGAGCTGGGTGAGCTTGGCGGCGGTGAAGAGCATGCCGGAGCCGTTCGGGCAGGCTGCCACACAGGCGCCGCAGCCGATGCAGGCCGCCGACTCGAAGGCGGCGTCGGCGTTGGCCTTGGCGACCGGGGTGGAGTGGGCCTCGGGCGCGCTGCCGGTCGGCGCGGTGACGTAGCCACCAGCCGCGATGATCGTGTCGAAGGCACTCCGGTTGACGACCAGGTCCTTGACCACCGGGAAGGCGCTGGCCCGCCACGGCTCGATGTCGATCGTCTCGCCGTCCTTGAACTGCCGCATGTGCAGCTGGCACGCGGTGGTGCCGCGCTGCGGCCCGTGCGCGTCGCCGTTGATCATCAGGCCGCACATGCCGCAGATGCCCTCGCGGCAGTCGTGGTCGAACGCCACCGGGTCATCGCCCGCGAGGATCAGCCGCTCGTTGAGCACGTCGAGCATCTCCAGGAACGACATGTCCGGGGACACGTCGTCGACCGGGTAGGTCACCATCCGACCCTTGTCCTCAGGGCCCTTCTGGCGCCAGATGCGCAGGGTCAGGTTCACTTGTAGCTCCGCTGCGTGGGGTGGACGTATTCGAACTTCAGGTCTTCCTTGTGCAGCACCGAGGGCTCGCCGTCGGCGGTGAACTCCCAGGCCGCCACGTACGCGAACCGGTCGTCGTCGCGCTGCGCCTCACCGTCGGGGGTCTGGTGCTCGGCCCGGAAGTGGCCGCCGCAGGACTCCTCGCGGTGCAGGGCGTCGATGCACATCAGCTCGGCCAGCTCGAAGAAGTCGGCCACCCGGCCGGCCTTCTCCAGCGACTGGTTGAGTTCCTCGCCGGTGCCGGACACCTTGACCCGCTGCCAGAACTGCTCGCGCAGGGCACGGATCTCGTCGATCGCCTTGCGCAGCCCGGCCTCGCTGCGCTCCATGCCGCAGTGTTCCCACATGATCTGGCCCAGCTCCCGGTGGAACGAGTCCACGGTCCGGTCGCCGTCGACAGCGAGCAGCCGCCGAATGCGGTCCTCGACGTCGGTGCGCGCCTCGATCGCCGCCGGGTGGGTGGCGTCGACAGTGTCCAGCCCGCCGGAGGCCAGGTAGTTGGCGATGGTGGTGGGCAGCACGAAGTAGCCGTCGGCGAGGCCCTGCATCAGCGCCGAGGCGCCAAGCCGGTTCGCGCCGTGGTCGGAGAAGTTCGCCTCGCCGATCACGAACAGGCCGGGGATGTTCGACTGGAGGTCGTAGTCGACCCACAGGCCGCCCATCGTGTAGTGCACGGCGGGGTAGATGCGCATCGGCACCTCGTACGGGTCCTCGCCGGTGATCCGCTCGTACATCTCGAAGAGGTTGCCGTACTTGGCCTCGATGGCCTTGCGGCCCAGCCGGCCGATCGCGTCGGCGAAGTCGAGGTAGACGCCGAGCTTGGTCGGCCCGACGCCCCGCCCCTCGTCGCACACGTTCTTCGCGGCGCGGGAGGCGATGTCGCGGGGGACCAGGTTGCCGAAGGAGGGGTAGATCCGCTCCAGGTAGTAGTCCCGCTCGTCCTCCGGAATGTCCTTCGGGCTGCGGTCGTCACCCTTGGTCTTCGGCACCCAGACCCGGCCGTCGTTGCGCAGCGACTCGCTCATCAGGGTCAGCTTCGACTGGTGGTCGCCGGAGACCGGGATGCAGGTCGGGTGGATCTGCGTGTAGCACGGGTTGGCGAAGTACGCGCCCTTGCGGTGCGCGCGCCAGGTGGCGGTGACGTTGCAGCCCTTGGCGTTCGTGGAGAGGTAGAAGACGTTGCCGTAGCCGCCGGAGCCGAGCACCACGGCGTCCGCCATCTCGGTGCTGATCTCGCCGGTGACCATGTCCCGGACGACGATGCCGCGGGCCTTGCCGTCGACGAGGACCAGCTCCAGCATCTCGTGCCGGGTGTTCATCTCGACGTTGCCCAGGCCGATCTGCCGTTCGAGGGCCTGGTACGCGCCGAGCAGCAGCTGCTGGCCTGTCTGGCCCCGGGCGTAGAAGGTGCGCTGCACCTGGGCGCCACCGAAGGAGCGGGTGTCCAGCAGGCCGCCGTACTCGCGGGCGAACGGCACCCCCTGGGCGACGCACTGGTCGATGATGTTGACCGACACCTCGGCGAGCCGGTGCACGTTCGACTCCCGGGAGCGGAAGTCGCCGCCCTTGACGGTGTCGTAGAAGAGCCGGTGGACGGAGTCGCCGTCGTTGCGGTAGTTCTTCGCCGCGTTGATGCCGCCCTGTGCCGCGATGGAGTGCGCCCGGCGCGGGCTGTCCTGGTAGCAGTAGGACTTGACGTGGTAGCCCTGCTCGGCCAGGGTCGCGGCGGCGGAGCCGCCGGCCAGGCCGGTGCCGACCACGATCACCGTCATCTTGCGGCGGTTGGCGGGGTTGACCAGCTTGGCCTCGAAGCGCCGGGTCTCCCAACGCTTCTCGACCGGGCCGGTGGGAGCCTTGGTGTCGGCGATCGGGTCGCCCTCGGTGAAGAGTTCCATGTCAGGACACCAATCCGGTGAGTACGGCGAACGGGACCACCAGGTACCCGGCGCAGAGCAGCACGGCGAAGACCAGAGCCGCGGTACGCGCCCTGCGCTCACCGCGTGGCGTCTGCTGGCCGAGGCTGCGGAACGCGCTGAACGCGCCGTGGCGCAGGTGGAAGCCGACCGCGAGGATGGCGAGGGTGTAGAAGAGCGTGACGTACCAGCGCTCGGGCGCGAAGTCGGCGACGACGTTGCCGTACGGCTTGCTCTCGTCGCCGACCGGGTTCAGCGTGCCGGTGGTCAGGTCCAGCAGGTGGTAGATCACGAAGAGCAGGATGATCACTCCACCCCAGCGCATCGTGCGGGCCGCGTAGCTGCCGTTGACCTTCTTGCGGTGGGCGTACTTGACCGGGCGGGCGGCGCGGGCGCGCCGGGCCAGCACGGTGGCGGCCACGATGTGGGCGACGACCGCCACGACCAGCACGGTGCGCAGGATCCACAGGAACCAGACGCCGGGCAGCAGTGGCTTGCCGATGTCGCGCAGCCAGTGCGCGTAGTGGTCGAACGAGGTCTCCCCCGTGAACACCTTCAGGTTGCCGAGCATGTGGGCGATGAGGAACAGCGCCAGCAGGATGCCCGTCACCGCCATGACGGCCTTGAGGCCGACGTTCGAGCGGATGGGCGACCGAGTCTTCGTGATTACCACGCAACCGACGCTAGGAGCACTTCGATCAGTCGTCCAATGCATCAAACTCGCAGTGTTGATAGCCGTAGGCTATTTAGATGCAGCTCCATCAGCTCCGGTACTTCGTCGCGGTGGCCGAAGTACGACATTTCACCCAAGCGGCCGACCTCGTGGGCATCACTCAGCCTTCTCTCAGTAAGCAAATTCACGCTCTGGAGGCCGACCTCGGAGCACCACTGTTCGAGCGGGTAAGGGGCAATATCGCCCTCACCGCAGCGGGTGAGGTGCTGCTGCCGTTGGCCACCCGGATCCTCGCCGACGTGGAGACCGCGACCCGGGAGGTCCAGGAGTTGGTCGGGTTGCGCCGGGGCCGGGTCCGGCTCGGGGCCACCCCCAGTCTGGCGACCTCGCTCGCCCCGCCGGTGCTGCGCCGGTTCCGCGACGCCCACCCCACTGTCGACCTCAAGGTCGAGGAGGGCGGCTCCCAGGACCTGGTCCGCGACCTGCTTCGCGGCGACCTCGACCTGGCCCTCATCATCATGCCGGCGCAGGGGGCCGACCCGGGGCTGCGGGTCGACCCGATCCTGCGCGAGAGTCTGGTGGTGGCCTCGGTGGGGGAGGTGCCCACCGCGTCGACGACCGGGGAGCTGCGCATCACCGACCTGCGGGACCAGCCGATGGTGATGTTCCGGGAGGGGTACGACCTGCGCGACGCGACCATCCAGGCGTGTCGGGAGGCGGGCTTCGAGCCCACCTTCGCGGTGGACGGCGGCGAGATGGACGCGGTGCTCAGCTTCGTCGAGGCGGGACTCGGCATCGCTCTCGTGCCCGGCATCGTGTTGGCCCGGCGGCCGGGCGTGCGGATCACCCCGCTCGCCCCGCCCGGGGTGCGGCGGACCATCGCGGTGGCCCGTCGGCGCGACGTCGTACCCACCCACGCGGGTCGGGAGCTTCGGCGCATCCTGCTCGACTACATCCAGTCGGCGATCAACCTCGGCGAACTGCCCCCCGGCGTCGAGCCACTGACCTGACCCGCCGGGGAAAGCTGCCGCGAGGAGGCCGGACGGGGCCGCCGCCGCGACCAGGTCGGCGACGGCCCCGCGGTCCGGCTCAGCGGCCCTCGGCGTCGTCCATCGCCCGGTAGATCCGCTGCTCGGAGACGGGGTACGGGGTGCCCAGCGCCTGAGCGAAGACGTTCACCCGCAACTCCTCGATCATCCAGCGGATCTGCCGGACGGCCGCCTCCTGGCGGCGGGCCGGCGACAGGTTGGCGAGCAGGTCGGCGTACTCCTTCTGCACCACAGCGATCCGGTCCTGCTGCTGGCGGTCCCGCTGCGGGTTGCCGCCGAGGCGCTCCAGCCGACGCTCGATGGCGGTGAGGTAGCGCAGCAGGTCGGGCAGGCGTGCGTACCCGGTCTCGGTGATGAAACCAGCGTGCACCAGCCCGGCGAGCTGGTTGCGGATGTCGGCCAGCGCCGCCACCACGGCGAGGTTGCGGGTCGCGCCGAGCCGCTGCTCGACGGTGTACGCGGCGGCGAGGACCTTGCGGACCCGGTCCATCACCTCGACCACTGTGTCGACCAGGTCGGCGCGGACCTTCTCACGCAGGGCCGCGAAACCGTCGGCGTCCCACGCCGGCCCACCGGCCACAGCGATCAGCCGGTCGATGGCGGCGCCCGCCGCGTCCTCGATCAACTCCTGCACGCCGCCGTGCGGGTTGCGGCTCAGCGCCAGCTTCGCCTCGTTGTCCAGCCGCCCCTGCAGGAACCGCGCCGGGGACGGCACGGTGAGCCGCAGCAGCCGGCGGGTGCCGGCCCAGTGCGCCGCCTCCGCCTCGGCGGGGGAGTCGAACACCCTCACCCCGACCGTGGCGCCCTCGTCGACCAGCGCCGGGTACGCGGTGACCGCGTAACCCGCGCGGACCTGCTCGATGGTCCGGGGCAGTGTGCCGATGCTCCACTCGCGCAGCCCGGTGCGGGCCACCTCCGGCGCGGCGGCAGCCACCACCTGGCGTACCTCCTGGCGGAGTTGGCGTTGCAGGGCCGGCAGGTCCTTGCCCTCGGCGACCGGCTTCTCGTCGTCGCCGAGGACCCGGAACGTCACCCGCAGGTGTGCCGGGAGCTTGCCCGGTTCCCACGCGTCGCGGGGCACTGTCACTCCGGTCATCCGGCGCAGTTGCCGGGTGAGCGCGTCCAGCAGCGACTCCTCGCCGGGAGTGATCGCCGCCAGGGCCGCCCGGGCGTAGTCCGGCACCGGGACGAAGTTGCGGCGGATCGCCTTGGGCAGCGACCGCATCAGCGCGATCACCGTCTCCTCGCGCAGCCCCGGCACCTGCCAGTCGAAGGTCTCCGCCGGCACCTGGTTGAGCAGCGGCAGCGGGATGTCCACTGTGACGCCGTCGTCCGGTGTGCCCGGCTCGAACCGGTAGGTCAGTGGCAGGCTCACCCCGTCGGCCTGCCACTCGTCCGGGTAGTCGTCCTCGTCCACCCCCGGTCGGCCGTCGTTGATCAGCAGGTCGCGGGTGAAGGTGAGCAGGTCGGGTTGCTCGCGGCGGGTCTTCTTCCACCAGCTGTCGAAGTGCCGGCCGGAGGACACGTCGGCCGGTATCCGCTGGTCGTAGAAGCCGAAGATGGTCTCGTCGTCGACCAGGATGTCCCGGCGTCGGGCCCGGCTCTCCAACTCCTCGATCTCGGCGAGCAGTCGCTTGTTGTCCGCCCAGAACTGGTGGTGGGTCTGCCAGTCGCCCTCGACGAGGGCGTGCCTGATGAACAGCTCCCGGCTCAGCGTCGGGTCGATCCGGCCGAAGTTGACCTTTCGGGAGCTGACCAGCGGGACGCCGTACAGGGTGACCTTCTCGTAGGCCATCACCGCGGCCTGCTTCTTCTCCCAGTGCGGTTCGCTGTAGCTGCGCTTGACCAGGTGCTGCGCCAGCGGCTCGACCCACTCCGGCTCGACCCGCCCGGCGATGCGCCCCCACAGCCGGGAGGTCTCCACCAACTCGGCGGCCATCACCCAGCGCGGCGGCTTCTTGAACAACGCCGAGCCGGGGAAGATCCCGAACTTCGCTCCCCGCGCCCCCAGGTACTCGTGTTTCTGGGCGTCCTTCAGGCCGATGTGCGACAACAGGCCGGGCAGCAGCGACTGGTGCACCTTCGGGGTGTCGATCTCCTCCGGCAGGTCCGCGCCGCCCCGGCGGCCCCGGCCGGCGTCCGCGTCGTCCGAGGTGTCGCGCGCCGGCCGCCCGCCACGCCGGTCGCCGTCGGACGGGGTACGCAGCACCTGGCGCAGCTGGCTGACGATGTCCTGCCACTCGCGGATGCGCAGGTAGTTCAGGTACTCCGCCTTGCACATCCGGCGGAACGCGCTGGAGGAGAGCTCCCGCTGCTGCTCGCGCAGGTAGCGCCACAGGTTGAGGAAGGCGACGAAGTCCGACTCCTTGTCGGCGAACCGGGCGTGCGCCTGGTCCGCCTGAGCCTGCTTCTCCGCCGGCCGCTCCCGCGGGTCCTGAATGGAAAGCGCCGCGGCGATCACCAGCACCTCGGTGGCGCAGCCGTTGCGTTCGCCCTCGACCACCATCCGGGCCAGGCGCGGGTCGACAGGCAACTGGGCCAGCCGCCGGCCGAGCGCGGTGAGCCGCTTCTCCGGGTCGGCCTCGGTCGGGTTCAACGCGCCCAGCTCGTGCAGCAGGTTGACGCCGTCGGTGATGTTGCGCTTGTCCGGTGGGTCGATGAACGGGAACGCGGCGAGGTCGCCGAGCCCGATCGCGGTCATCTGGAGGATGACCGACGCCAGGTTGGTCCGCAGGATCTCCGGGTCGGTGAACTCGGGCCGGGAGAGGAAGTCCTGCTCGTCGTAGAGGCGGATGCAGATGCCGTCCGAGGTACGGCCGCACCGGCCCTTACGCTGGTTGGCCGACGCCTGGGAGACCGGCTCGATCGGCAGCCGCTGCACCTTGAGCCGACTGGAGTAGCGGGAGATGCGGGCGGTGCCCGGGTCCACCACGTACTTGATGCCGGGCACTGTCAGCGAGGTCTCCGCGACGTTGGTGGCGAGCACCACCCGGCGCGAGGAGTGCGCGGCGAAGACCCGGTGCTGCTCGGCGCTGGACAGCCGCGCGTACAACGGCAGGATCTCGGTGCCGAGGAGCGAGCGCTTCGTCTGCACCAGCTTGCCCAACGCGTCGGCGGTGTCCCGGATCTCCCGCTCACCGCTGAGGAAGACCAGGATGTCGCCGGGGCCCTCGGCGGCCAACTCCTCCACGGCGTCGCCGATCGCCTGGATCTGGTCGCGGACGGTCTCCTCGTCGCCGTCGCCGTCCTCCTCACCCTCGGCGAGCTCGACGAGGGGCCGGTAGCGCACCTCCACCGGGTAGGTACGCCCCGAGACCTCGACCACCGGGGCGGGCACTCCGTCGGGCTCGTCGGCAGTGGGTGGCCCGGCGAAGTGCCGGGCGAACCGGTCGGTCTCGATGGTCGCCGAGGTGATGATCACCTTGAGGTCGGGTCGTCGGGGCAACAGCTCCCGCAGGTACCCGAGGATGAAGTCGATGTTGAGGCTGCGCTCGTGTGCCTCGTCGATGATCAGCGTGTCGTACTGGCGCAGCATCCGGTCGGTCTGCAACTCGGCCAGCAGGATGCCGTCTGTCATCAGCTTCACCAGGCTGCGCTCGCTGACCTGGTCGGTGAAGCGCACCTTGTAGCCGACCACGTCGCCCAACTCGGTGCCCAGCTCGTCGGCGATCCGGTCGGCCACCGTCCGGGCGGCCAACCGCCGGGGCTGGGTGTGCCCGATCAGGCCGTGCACCCCGCGCCCCAACTCCAGGCAGATCTTGGGAATCTGGGTGGTCTTGCCGGAGCCGGTCTCGCCCGCCACGATCACCACCTGGTGATCGCGGATCGCAGCGGCGATGTCGTCCTTGCGCTCACTGACCGGCAGACCCACCGGGTACGTGATCACGGGCACCGCCGCCTGCCGGGCGGCGAGCCGTTGCTCGGCCCGGACCAGGTCGGCGGTGATCTCGGTCAGCGCCGCCTCCCGACGCTGCGGGTCGCGCAGCTTGCGGGCACCGTCCAGTCGCCGCTGGAGCCGGCGCTGGTCGCGGAACATCAGAGGTGTGAGGCGGCGGTGCAGCTCGCGAACGGGGTCGGACGCGACGGAGGCGGTTGGATTCTGCATGTCGTGCCCAAGGATAGGCAGCCCGGCGGCGCAGCGCCCCTGGGTTACCGAGCGGCCGGCTCTCCGACGGCCACCTCCGGTCCCTTGACGGTCACGGGCGGGCCCTAGAGTTGGCGGCCGACGTCGAGCGCTGGGGGAGCCGGATGGAGATGCGCGACACCGACCGCGCGTTGGTGCAGGCCGCCACCGCGGTCTCCAAGCTGCGCTGTCGCAGCCGGCACCACACTGTCGCGTCGGCGGCCCGGACCGCGGACGGGCGGGTCTTCACCGGCGTGAACGTGCAGCACGCCACCGGAGGGGTCTGCGCCGAACTCGTCGTCATCGGCACGGCCGCCACGCAGGGCGTCACCGCGTTGGAGACGATGGTCACTGTCGCCGACCGTGGCCGCGAGGTCGTCGCGCCCTGTGACCGGTGTCGGCAGGTGCTGCGGGACCACTTCCCGCACCTGCGGGTGGTCGTCGGCCCGATGGACGCCCCGCGGGTGGTCCCGATCGGGGAGTTGCCCGCGGAGGCCGGCAGCGGCTCGGCCGGCTGACCGGGCCCGGGTCAGTCCCCGGAGGCCGCCTCCAGCATCGACTGCGGCACCGGCACGCTCTCGAACCGCAGGGTGCCCTCCGGAAGCAGCCACGATGTGACCCGCGCGACCAGGCGACCGGCCCGCACGGCGGGGTCGTTGGCGAACAGCGCGCGTGCCTCGTCCGGGGCGATGGACATCACCACGAAGCCCCGCAGATGTTCGTCGTCGGGATGCAGGAACGGCCCGGCCGCGAGGACGAGGTCCTGCTGCACGAGGCCCGCCTGGTGGGCCAGGTGGGCGTCCCGCAACCTGTCGATCGCGTCCTGCGGCAGCTCCGGCGGATCCGACGGTCGGGTCAGCAGGACGACCGTGTGCTGGTCGAATCGCATGTCCACACCCTATGACGTGAATGTCCCTCTTATGGGTGTCATCTGCCATCTGTCCGCCCTGTGGTCGTCCGCGAATCTCATTCTCATATCGAGGTTCGAAGCGACTGGGAGGTGCGGCATGGTCACCAGACGTCGGCTGCTCGCGGCCGGTGCCACCGGCGGCGCGGCGGCGCTGATCCCAGCGGGCTGGGCGGCCTCGGGCCGGGCCCTCGCCGCGGTCGCGCCGCTGGACGTCCGGGACATTCCGAAGTACGTCACGCCGCTGCGGATCCCCCCGGCCATGCCGACGGTGGTCACCGATCCGGAGCGCGACACGTACGAGATCGCGGTGCGACAGTTCCGCCAGCAGATCCTGCCGCCGTCATGGCCCCGCACCGCGGTGTGGGGGTACGGCTCCACCGCCCACCCCGGCAGCTTCGGATACCCGGCGCCCACCATCATGGCGCGGGTCGGCCGCCCGGTACGGGTGACCTGGGTCAACCAACTCGTCGACGACCGGGGCGACTACCTGCCGCACCTGCTGCCGGTGGACCCCACCCTGCACTGGGCCAATCCGGCCGGTGGCATCGAGCACCGGGACCACCACGGGCAGTGGGACGGCAGCCCACGGGGCTATCGCGGCCCGGTGCCCCAGGTGGTGCATCTGCACGGTGGGCACAGCACGCAGGAGAGCGACGGACACTCCGAGGCGTGGTACCTGCCGGTGGCCCGTGACCTGCCGTCCGACTTCGCCGTGTCCGGCAGCGCGTACCGGGAGTTCCGGTCCCGGTTCGCCGAGCGGTCCGGCCTGCGCTGGGCGCCGGGCTCGGCCACCTTCGAGTACGCGAACGACCAGCGGTCGGGCACCCTCTGGTACCACGATCACGCGCTCGGGCTCACCCGGGAGAACGTCTACGCCGGGCCGGCCGGGTTCTACCTGCTCGGTGGTGGGGACGAGCTGCCGGAGGGAGTGCTGCCCGGCCCGGCGCCGACCCGCGACGATCCGCCGAACGCCTCGTACCACGACATTCCGCTGATGATCCAGGACCGCAGCTTCACCGCCGACGGTGAGCTGCGCTATCCGTCGAGGTACTCCGGCGGCGGCGACGGGCCACCGACCTGGGTGCCCGGGTTCTCCGGCTCCACGATCGTCGTCAACGGCCGCACCTGGCCCTCGTTGACGGTCCAGCGCCGTCGCTACCGGTTCCGGCTGCTCAACGGCTGCAACAGCCGGTTCCTGCTGCTCAGCGTGGCCGCCCACGCCACCGCGCGGCCGGCCCGGCCGGTGCTGCCGGTCTGGCAGATCGGCAGCGACGGCGGTCTCCTGCCCGAGCCGGTGCCGCACGAGCGGGTCACCCTCGGCCCGGCCCAGCGGGTCGACGCGATCGTCGACTTCACCGACGTGCCGGCCGGCACCGAGCTGTACCTGGTCAACGAAGGGCCGGACGGGATGTATGGCGGCGGTCGGCCCGGGGTGGACTTCGACCCCGCCGACCCGCACACCACCGGGCAGGTGCTGCGCTTCGTGGTCACCGACGCGGCCGGCGCGGATTCGAGCGTGCCACCGGAGCAGCTACGGCTGCCGTCACACCCGCGCCTGGGCCAGGCCCAGCGGGTACGCCGACTGTCGCTCAACGAGCGGATGTCCGGCGGTTCGATGATCATGCTGCTCGGCGTCCTCGACGAGCGCGGCCGGGGGCTGCCGTTGCGCTGGAGCGACCCGGTGACCGAGCAGCCGTCGCTCGGCGACACCGAGGTGTGGGAGGTGCGCAACTTCACCCGTCACGTGCATCCGGTCCACCTGCACCAGGTCCAGTTCGAGCTGCTCGGCCGGGGACACTCGGGGCGGTCGCTGCCGGACCCGGGGGAGCGGGGGTGGCTGGACACGGTGCTCGCGTACCCGTGGGAGGTGACCCGCATCAAGGCGCGCTTCGACCTGCCGGGTCGCTTCGCCTGGCACTGCCACCTGCTGGAGCACGAGGACAACGAGATGATGCGGCCGCTCAACGTCCTGCCGCGCGGCGGCGCGGCGGCCGGGGACGGCGGCTCGCGTGACGTGCCGGAGTCGCCACGGGGCGTGCCGGAGGTGCCGGTCACTGCATCGACCGAGGCCGGTTAGGCGCCTTTTCGCAGGTCGGCTAAGGTTAGGCGAACCTAAGCCCGATCGTGCAGGAGATTCGTGACCGCCCTCGCCAGCCGGCCGACCCGTAGTCGGGCCAGCACCCGCACCGGGCGTCGGGTGACAGTCACCGTCGGGGCCGCGCTGGTGCTGCTGCTCACCGTGCTGGCCAGCTTCGCGCTCGGCAGCCGACAACTCGGCGTCGACCAGGTCTGGCACGCGCTCGTCGCGCCGGACGGCAGCGATGCCGGCACCATCGTCCGGGAGCTGCGGATGCCCCGGACCGCGCTCGGTCTCGCTGTCGGGCTCGCGCTCGCCGTGGCCGGGGTGCTGTTCCAGGCGCTCACCCGCAACCCCCTCGCCGAGCCGCGCATCCTCGGCATCAGCGCGGGCGCGTCGTTCGGGGTGGTGCTCGCGATCTCCGTCTTCGGCGTCGGCACGCTCGCCGGGTACGTCTGGTTCGGCATCGCCGGGGCCCTGATCGCCGGGCTGCTGGTCTTCGCCATCGCCACCCGCGCCCGCGAGGGCGCCAGCCCGGTCACCCTCGCGCTGGTCGGCGCGGCGCTCGACGCCAGCCTGGCCTCCGGGGTGTACGCGCTGCTCAGCATCGACGCCCGCACCTTCGAGGAGTACCGCTTCTGGGTGGTCGGCGGGCTGGCCGGACGGGACCTGTCGGTCGCCGCGCAGGTGCTGCCGTTCGTCCTCGTCGGGTTGGTGCTCGCCGCCCTGGTGGCGCGGGGCCTGGACGCGCTGGCCCTCGGCGACGACGTGGCCCGTGGCCTCGGCCACCGCATCGGCCTGGTCCGCCTCGGTGGTGGCCTCGCCGCCGTGCTGCTGACCGGCGCCGCGGTGGCCGCCGCCGGACCTGTCGCGTTCGTCGGGCTGGCCGTGCCGCACCTGGCCCGCGCCCTGGTCGGCGCCGACCACCGCTGGACCCTCGCCGTCTCCGCCCTGCTCGGCCCGGCGCTGCTGCTCGCCGCCGACATCGCCGGTCGACTCGTCGCTCCGCCCGGCGAAATCCCGGCCGGGATCGTCACCGCGCTGATCGGCGCGCCACTGCTGGCCGTGCTGGTCCGCCGCGCCCGGGTGGTGACAGCGTGACCACCACCCAGCGCCCCCCGGACCCCACCGACACGCCCCGCCCGTCGAGCCCGATCGGGCTCGCCGAGCCGGCCGGGCAGGCCCGGCTTGCGGGGCGGTCGCTGCTGCGGATCGGCCCGGTCAGCCTGCTGATCCGCCGACGCGCGGTGCTGGTGGCCGCCGTGCTGACCGTGCTTCTTCTGCTGGCCGTCGTGCTCAGCCTCTCGCTGGGCACCCCGTACGTCGCCCCGGCCGACGTGCTGCGTGCCCTCTCCGGAGCCGGCACCCCGTACGACCTCGTGGTCTTTGACCTGCGGCTGCCTCGGGTCGTGCTGGCGGCCGTGGCCGGCGCCGCCTTCGGCGTGGCCGGCACACTGATCCAGAGCGTGGCCCGCAACCCACTCGCCAGCCCGGACGTCATCGGCATCACCCAGGGTGCCGGCCTCGCTGCGACAGTGGCCCTGACCAGCGGAATGGCCGCGGTGCTGGTGGCTCCCACCGCGCTGGTGGGCGGGCTGCTCGCGGCGGTGCTGCTGTTCGCCCTCGGCGCCCGGCACGGGCTGGCCGCGCAGCGGTTCGTGCTCGCCGGGGTGGCTGTCGCGTTCGGCTTCCGGGCGCTCACCGAGGTGGTCATGCTCACCGCCGACCCGATCGACGGGCTGCGCGCGCAGATCTGGCTGATCGGCACCCTGGCCGGCAAGGGCTGGACCGAGGCCGCCTGGATCGCCGGCACACTGCTGGTGCTGCTGCCGGTGCTGGCCTGGGCCGGCTGGGCGCTGAACAGCACCGCCCTGGACGACGACACCGCCCGGGGAGTCGGGCTGCGTCCGGTGGCCCGCCGGGTCGGCCTCGCCGGCACCGGCGTGCTCGTCGCCGCGATGGTCACCGCCCAGGTCGGCGCCGTCGACTTCGTGGCGCTGGTCGCCCCGCAGGTGGCCCGTCGCCTGGTACGCGCCGAACGACCACCGCTGGTCTGCGCGGCGCTGCTCGGCGCACTCCTGCTGGTGCTGGCCGACCTGGCCGGCCGACGCCTGTTCGCACCCACCCAGCTACCCGCCGGTGTGCTGACCGCCGCGATCGGCGGCCCGTACCTGATCTTCCTGCTGCTGCGCGGCCGGCGGCGGTCGTCGTGACGCCTCAAGGAGTCGTGTGATGCTCTCCACCCGCGACCTGGTCGCCGGCTACGACGAGCGGACGGTGCTCGACGGGCTCGACCTCGACCTGCCCACCGACGCCTTCACCGTGATCGTCGGACCCAACGCGTGCGGCAAGTCCACCCTGCTGCGCACGATGGCCCGGCTGCTCACCCCCCGCCGAGGCACCGTGCTGCTGGACGGCACCGCCATCCGCGAACTGCCGACCCGGGAGGTCGCCCGCCGCCTCGGCGTCCTGCCGCAGAGCCCACTGGTGCCCGAGGGCGTCACTGTGGCGGACCTGGTCGGGCGCGGCCGCCAGCCCTACCAGCGGTGGTGGCGGCAGTGGTCGGCGCAGGACGGCGCCGCGGTGGACCAGGCGATGGCCCTCGCCGACGTCACCGACCTGGCCGACCGGCCGGTGGACAGCCTCTCCGGCGGTCAGCGGCAACGGGTGTGGATCGCCATGACACTGGCCCAGGACACCGACGCCCTGCTGCTGGACGAGCCGACCACCTTCCTCGACCTGGCTCACCAGGTGGAGGTGCTGGATCTCCTGCACCGGCTGCGCTCCGAGCGTGGCCGCACCGTGGTGGCCGTGCTGCACGACCTGAACCAGGCCGCCCGCTACGCCGACCACCTGGTCGCCATGCGCGCCGGCGCAGTGGTCGCGGCCGGCCCGCCCCGGGAGATCCTCACCGCCGACCTGGTCCGTGACGTCTTCGGGCTGGCCTGCGTGGTCGTGCCCTGCCCGGTGACGGGAGCACCCCTGGTGGTGCCCGCCTACACCGGAGGCAACGCTCTGGTCCCGGGTGACCCGGCCGACGCGTCCGCCGGCGCGAAGGACCCCGATTCGTCGACGGCGTCCGTACCGGACGCCCGACCCGCCACCGGCGACGCGGCCAACCCGCTCGCCGGCTCGCACCCCTCGAAAGGACTCTGATGCGTCGTCTCGTCGCAGCTCTCGCCGCGGCCGTCGCCCTCGGCGCCGGCCTCACCGCCTGCGGTGAGAGCGACCCGGTCGCCGGCTCCACCACCGGGGAGACCCGGGAGATCACCCACGCCATGGGCACCACCAAGGTCCCGGCCGAGCCCAAGCGCGTCGTCGTGCTCGAC
Organism: Micromonospora sp. NPDC049049; assembly: GCF_040649115.1. Taxonomy (NCBI): domain Bacteria; kingdom Bacillati; phylum Actinomycetota; class Actinomycetes; order Micromonosporales; family Micromonosporaceae; genus Micromonospora; species Micromonospora sp. NPDC049049. The sequence continues at coordinate 15,102 of NZ_JBEZEX010000041.1, forward strand.
ACCGACAAGATCGACACGGCGCTCTCGCTGGGCATCACGCCCGTCGGCGCGGCCACCGCCGGTGAGGCGAAGAGCTGGCCCACGTACTTCGGCGCGGACAAGCTCGCCGGCATCAAGGAGGTCGGGGTGCTCACCGAGCCCGACCTGGAGGCGATCAACGCGCTGAAGCCGGACCTCATCCTCGGCAGCAAGTTCCGCCAGGAGAAGTTCTACGACGAGCTGGCCGCCATCGCGCCGACCGTGTTCACCGACAAGGTGGGCATCACCTGGAAGGACAACCTCCTCCTCGACGGCAAGGCGCTCGGCCGCGAGCAGCAGGCAAAGGATCTGCTCGCCACCTACGAGAAGCGGGCCAAGGACTTCGGCGCGACGCTCGGCGACGCCGCCGCGCGCAAGGTCTCCATCGTGCGGTTCCTGCCCGGCAACATCCGGGTGTACGGGCCGGACTCGTTCTCCGGCATCGTCATCGGCGACACCGGCCTGGGCCGCCCCGAGCGGCAGCTGCTCGCCAACAAGGAGGACAAGCGCTTCGACCTGGTCAGCCCCGAGCGGATCAACGAGGTCGACGGTGACGTCATCTTCGTGACCGCCTACGGCGACAAGGCCGCCGCCGAGCAGACCAAGGTCTCCGGCGGGACGCTGTGGAAGGGCCTCGGCGCGGTCAAGGCCGGCAAGGCGTACCCGGTCTCCGACGAGGTCTGGATGACCGGCATCGGCGTCGGCGCCGCCAACAAGATCCTCGACGACCTGACCAAGTACCTCCCCGCCGCCTGACACCCCCCAGCGCCATCCGCGTGAAGGCACGCATCTCGCGCACCCTGCGCGAGGCACGCGAGGCGTGCGCTCGCGGGCGCTGGCTCATGATCGTGCTCGATCCAGGATGTAGTGGCCTCCCCATCTAGGGAGGCCACTACATCCATGTTCGAGCACGATCATCGTCACCTGGGGGAGTTCGAGCGTGCCCGTAGGGCGGCCCGGACCTCGGCGAGGAACCCGTCAAGTCGTCTCGGAGGCGCTTGGCGGTCAGGTGCAGCACGATCCAGTCGCCGCCGAGCAGTCGGTTGAGGCGTTGGCGGTCCCGGTGGAACTGCTCAGGATCGTCGTGCCAGAGTCCGTCGTACTCCACCGCGACCTTGAACTGCGGCCAGGCCAGGTCCAGACGGGCCACGAATCGGCCCTGCTCGGCCACGACCCACTGCGTCTCCGGCCTCGGCAGGCCGGCGGACACCAGCCCGACCCGGGTGCGGGACTCCTGAGGGGACTCCGCGCCCGCGTCGGCCAGGTCGACCGCGCGTAGCAGCGATCGCCAGCCGCGTCGACCGGCCCGGCTCAGCGCGTACTCGCGCAGGGCTGGCGTGGTCGTCAGCCGGTTGGCCAGCATGGCGTCGATGACGACCACCGCCTCGATCACATCGAGCCAACGGGCCAGGTCCCAGCAGGTACGCGCTGGGCTGGTCACCGTGACCCCGGCCCGGTCCACGGTGTCGCCGGAGTCGATCTCTCCGTGGTGGACCCGGATGCCGGCGGTCGGGCCGATCCGGGTGGCGGTGGGAACGAGGACGTCGACCGGCTCGCTCGCGCTCGATTTCGCGCATCCGTAAAGGCCGGCCGCAGCGCGCCCTGCGATGGCCGCACCGGGCGGGACCAGCCAACGTCCGATGGCGGTGCATCTGATCGTGTGGGTGACTGCGATCTGGGCATCGGCGTAGACGTCGCGGAAGAGCGGTCGCCACGCCGAGCTGCGTAGCTCGTTGCGGGTCAGGAGGCCTCGCGAGACGGCGGTCGAGCCACGGAAGACCCGGCCCCGCAACTGCGGCGGCCGACGAGGAGCTTTCGGCATGGGCCTCAGACTGGCCGAACCTCTTCGCGTCACGCTGCCCCTGTGGATAACTACAGTCAACACACCGGCGCCGATGCGCGTCGTTATCCCCATGATCGCGCTCGAACATGGATGTAGTGGCCTCCCGAGGAGCGGAGGCCATTACATCCTGGATCGAGCGCGATCTTGCCGGGCTGGCGCACGGAGCGCGCGTCGCGCCTCAGGCGGACGTGGGTCGCGGGAGCGGGTGGGGTGCGTGGGTGGGAGGTAGAGGTCGGGGGTGGGACGTGGAGGTCGGGGGTGGGTCAGGCGGCGGTGGACCAGATGGCGCGGAAGGCGGCGGCTTCGCCGGAGAGCCAGCGTTCGATCTGGTCGGGCTTGGCGTCGGTGGGCATGCGGTGGGCCAGGCCGCGGCGGACGTCGACCAGGACCGGCTCGGCGTGCGGGAGCACCGCGTCCATGTGTCGGGCCATCAGGTGCAGGGTGGCGAGCACCGATTCCTCACTCGGTGGGGCCTCGTCGAAGTGCAGGCGGACCGCTTCGGCGCGGCCGTCGGCGTGGCGTACCCCGAAGTGGGGGTTGATCTTGACGGGCAGGTCACCCAGCATGGCCAGGGCGTCGCGGGTCTGGGCGAGATCGACGGCGGCCGGCTCGCCGAGGGAGCGAAGCCAGGTCGTGGCGCCGGGGACGAGCGCCTGGTAGAGCGGGCGCCATCGTGGCTTGACGATGTCGGCCACCCCGGCCAGGTGGGTGCCGCCGGTGTGGAAGGCGATGTCGGCCTTGAGTGCCTTGACGAACTGGCCGTGCGGGTTGAAGCCGGATCGGCTGGCGCGCTGCTTGCGCAGCCCGCCCACGAAGGTCGCCTTGGTGGGGCCGGTGCGGTCGACGTAGCGGGTGAAACCGAGCAGTGTCGCGTAGGGGGTGAGGGGCGTGGAGGCGGGCGCGGTCACGGGCGTCCTCCCAGGTCAGGATCTTGATTAGTACATACATTCTAATCGACAGGTCTGACATTGCCCAGCGAAGTTGAGGGGATCGCCGCCCAGTCGATGGCAGTCGATCGGAGCGCCACGAGTCATCCGGACGGCGGGCGGACCCGGTGACGCCGACGTAATCCGCCCAGGCGAATTGCCGTAGGTGAATCGCAGCATCCATCCTTGCCGCAGCCGGTACGGAAGCGGTTGGGTCAGTGACATGGCTCGCATCGCCTACAACAGCCACGACGCGGCAGCGTTCGAGGCCACCCGTCACTTGTCCGACCAGGCACTCGCCGGATGGTGTGAAGCGGTGACCCGCCACCTCAACCCTCAGCCCGGCACCCGCCTGCTCGACCTCGGCGCGGGCACCGGCGCGTGGGCGCAGACCTTCACCGACTGGTACGACGGCATCGACGTTGTCGCCGTCGAGCCGTCCGAGGCCATGCGAGCCCGCTGCCTACACCCTCAGGTCCTGGCCGGAGACGCTGCCAACGTCCCGCTGGCGGCCGGAAGTGTCGACGCGGCCTGGCTGTCCACCGTCATCCACCACGTGCCAGACCTGACCGCTGCCGCACGTGAGCTGCGCCGCGTGCTGCGTCCCGGCGGGCAGGTGCTGATCCGCTCCGCCTTCGCTGGGCGCCACCACGCAATCACGCTGTTCCGCTTCTTTCCCGAGGCCATCCGCGTGTTGAACACCTACCCCAGCGTGCACGACGTCGAGGCGGCTTTCGCCGCCGCTGGCTTCGCGACGATCTCACTCGAGCAGGTCCCGCAGACCACGGCACCGTCGCTTCGTGACGTCGCGGCCAGCATGCGCCGAGAAGCACACACGCCCCTACAGCTGATCACCAACAACGAGTACGCCGCCGGTCTGGCTCGACTCCACCTCGCCGCTCAAACCGAGTCCGGCCCAGTCATCGACGCACTCGACCTTCTCGTCCTTCGATAGAACGCCGTCCTCAGCGGCCAATCCAAGATCCGCGCGCATGGTGATTCCCTCGGGATCCACGTCCGGTGGGCTGTCTGTCGGGGGGAACTGGCTGATCGGAGGGACAGCCTGCCGGCGGCGGCCGCTCCCGTTACTCGCGTTCGCGATGCCACAAACTTTGTCCTAGTTGTGGCGTTATTGTGCGTTGTGGTCATCGGTGAGGCGTCCAGGGTCGTCATCCCTGGTAGGAGTACGGCGGCGCGCGCCGTCCAGTCCGCCGACCCCGCAGATGGCCGAAACCGCTACCTGGACCTGCTGCGGACGCTCGCCCTGGTCCGCGTCGTGATCTTCCACGTCACCGGTTGGATCTGGTTGAGCCTGCTGGTGCCGGCGATGGGTCTGATGTTCGGCATCGCTGGTTCGTTGATGGCGGCGTCACTCGACCGGCACGGTCCGCCGGCCGTACTCCGGCGGCTGCGCCGGCTGCTGCTGCCGTACTGGGCGTTCGGCGCGATCGCACTGGTGGTGCTCTCCGTCGGGTGGCGTCCGCTGCCCAGTGGCGTGGCCGGCTGGGCTGAACTGCTCTGGTGGGTGCTACCCCTGCGGGTGCCACCGGTGGGCGGACAGTCCTGGGCCTGGGTGTTCCACATCGGGCTCTGGTACGTCGTCACCTATCTGTGGTTGGTGCTGCTCTCGCCGGTGCTGTTGTGGCTGTTCCGGCGCTGGCCGTGGCCCAGCATCGCCGTCGCCACCGCGCTGCCGGTCGGGATGCATCTCGGCGGTGTGCACGCCGGCTACTTCGTCGCCGCCTACCTGTCCTGCTGGCTGCTGGGCTTCGCCCACCACGATCGGCTGCTGCACCGCGTCCCGTGGCGCTGGTACGGCTGCCTCGTGGCCGGCCTCGCCGGGGTGGGCGGCACCTGGGTGGTGGCCGCCATGGTGACCGGCCGGGCCGTCGACCTCAACCACATCGCGGGTGGCACCACACTGTGGTCGATGGCGCTCGTCGCCGTGCTGCTCAGAGTGCAGCCCCGGCCGGTCGGCCGGCCGCTGGGCGCCGTGCTCCGGGTGGTCAACGCCCGGGCGGTCACCATCTACCTGTGGCACATCCCGGCCAGCCTCGGGATGTTCCTGCTGCTCGCGCCGGTGCTCCCGTACAACTCGGTGGCCTCGATCGCGCTGCGACTGACCGGGGTGTGCCTACTGGCCGCCGGGGCGGTACTGCTGTTCGGCTGGATCGAGGACGTGGCCGCCCGGCGTACCCCGGCCCTGTTGGGCCCTCGGTCGGGCGCCGCCGGTCGGCACCGCGCCGATCGACACCTCAGAGCTGGCCGACGTCGGTGATCCGGACGACCGCCGCGCCGACCTCGTCCGAGGCCACCAGGTCGATCTCGGCGCTGATGCCCCAGTCGTGGTCGCCGTCCGGGTCGTCGAAGATCTGCCGTACGGTCCACCGCTCCCGGCCCTGCTCGATCATGAGCAGCGCCGGACCGCGGGCGTCCGGACCGACCCCGATCGAGTCGTACGACTCGAAGTACGGCGCCAGGGCGTCGGCCCACGCGTCGTAGTCCCAGCCGTCCTCGGCGTCCAACTCGGCGAGCAGGTCCCAGCGGCGTAGCGCGGCCAACTCGACGCGCCGGAACAGTGCGTTGCGCACCAGCACCCGGAACGCCCGCGCGTTGCGGGTCACCGCCGGTGGCCGATCGGTCAGGGCGGCGTGCGCCTGAGCGACCTCGGCAACGTCGGACGGGTTGCGCAGCCGTTCCCACTCGTCGATGAGGCTGGAGTCGACCTGGCGGACCAGCTCGCCCAACCACTCGATGAGGTCGATCAACTCCTCGGTCTTGGCGTCCTCGGGCACTGTCTGGCGCAGCGTCTTGTACGCGTCGGCCAGATAGCGCAGGACGAGACCTTCTGAGCGGGTCAGCCCGTAGAACTGCACGTACTCGGTGAAGGTCATGGCCCGCTCGTACATGTCGCGGACGACGGCCTTGGGGGAGAGCTGGTGGTCGGCCACCCAGGGGTGCCCCTGCCGGTACATCTCGTACGCGGCCTCCAGCAGCTCGGCCAAGGGCTTCGGGTGGGTCACCTCGTCGAGCAGTTCGAGGCGCGCCTCGTACTCGATGCCCTCGGCCTTCATGGCGGCGACCGCCTCGCCGCGTGCCTTGAACTGCTGCGCGGAGAGGATCTGCCGCGGGTCGTCGAGGATCGACTCGATGACGCTCAGCACGTCGAGCGCGTACGACGGGGACTCGGCGTCGAGCAGCTCGATGGTGGCCAGTGCGAGGGGGGAGAGCGGCTGGTTGAGAGCGAAGTCGAGCTGAAGGTCGACGGTGAGCCGGATCCGCCGGCCGGTCTCGTCCGGCTCGGGCAGCTCCTCGACGACACCGCCGGCCCGCAGCGCCCGGTAGATGGCGATGGCGCGGCGGATGTGCCGGCGCTGCGCGGCGGGCTCCTCGTGGTTGTCGGTGAGCAGGTGCCGCATCGCGGTGAACGCGTCCCCGGGCCGGCCGATGACGTTGAGCAGCATCGAGTGGCTGACCTGGAAGCTGGAGGTCAGCGGCTCCGGCTCGGCGTCGACGAGCCGGTCGAAGGTGGGCTGGCCCCAGCCGATCGAGCCCTCCGGCGGCTTCTTGCGGACCACCTTGCGTCGCTTCTTCGGGTCGTCGCCGGCCTTGGCGAGGGCCTTCTCGTTGTCGATGACGTGCTCGGGGGCCTGCACGACGACCCGGCCGATGGTGTCGTAGCCGGCCCGGCCGGCCCGCCCGGCGATCTGGTGGAACTCCCGGTTCTTCAACAGCCGGGTACGGACCCCGTCGTACTTGGACAGGCCGGTGAACAGCACGGTGCGGATCGGCACGTTGATGCCGACGCCGAGGGTGTCGGTGCCGCAGATGACCTTCAGCAGGCCGGCCTGGGCGAGGGTCTCCACCAGGCGGCGGTACTTGGGCAGCATGCCGGCGTGGTGCACGCCGATGCCGTGCCGGACCAGGCGGGACAGCGTCTTGCCGAAGCCGGCGGTGAACCGGAAACCACCGATCGCCTCCGCGATCATGTCCTTCTCGGCGCGGGTGCAGACGTTGACGCTGGTCAGCGCCTGGGCGCGTTCCAGCGCGGCCGCCTGGGTGAAGTGCACGACGTACACCGGGGCCTGCTTGGTCTCCAGCAGTTCCTCGAGCGTCTCGTGCAGCGGCGTCATCGCGTACGAGAAGATGAGCGGGACCGGCCGCTCCGCCGTGCGCACGACGGCGGTGGGTCGCCCGGTGCGCCGGGTCAGGTCGTCGACGAAGCGGGTGGTGTCTCCGAGCGTGGCGGACATCAGGATGAACTGGGCCTGCGGCAGCTCGATGATCGGCACCTGCCACGCCCAGCCTCGGTCGGGCTCGGCGTAGAAGTGGAACTCATCCATGATCACCTGGCCGACGTCGGCCTTGGTGCCCTCGCGCAGCGCCAGGTTCGCCAGGATCTCCGCGGTGCAGCAGATGATCGGGGCGTCGGCGTTGACACTGGCGTCGCCGGTGAGCATGCCGACGTTCTCGGCGCCGAAGACCTCGCAGAGCGCGAAGAACTTCTCCGACACCAACGCCTTGATCGGCGCGGTGTAGAAGGTCGTCCGGCTGTCAGCGAGGGCCGCGAAGTGCGCGGCGATCGCCACCAGGCTCTTACCCGAGCCGGTGGGCGTGTTCATGATCAGGTTGGCGCCGGAGACGATCTCGATGACCGCCTCTTCCTGATGGGGGTAGAGGTCGAGGCCGCGCTCCTTCGCCCAGCCGGCGAACGCGTCGAAGAGGGTGTCGGGGTCGGCGCTTGTCGGCAGCGCGGCGGTGAGCGTCATAGCCTGTCCATGGTGCCTGGATCATGCCCCGGTACGCCAACCCGGTCCGCACCGGACCCCCGTCCGGGCATCCCGAACGCCCCGCCGCGTTCCGGTTCGGGCGTTTCGTCGGTCACCGTCGGCGGTACAACAGGTCGGCGACCGGCCGACCGGCAGTGATCGCCCGACGTTCGAACTTCGTCACCGGTCGGTGCGCCGGCCGTGGCGCGAAGCCGCCGTACGCGTCGATCAGCTCCGGGTCCGCGTCGAGGGTCACCCGCATCGCCTCGGCGTACTCGGCCCAGTCGGTCGCGCAGTGCAGCATCCCGCCGGGGCGCAGCCGGGACCGCAGCAGCGCCACGTGCGTCGGCTGGATGATCCGCCGCTTGTGGTGGCGGGACTTCGGCCACGGGTCCGGGAAGAAGACGTGCACGGCGTCCAACACACCCTCGGGCAAGCCGTTGACCAGGGACAACGCGTCGCCCTCCGCCACCCGTACGTTGCGCAGGCCACCGCGCTCCACCAGGTGCAGCAGGTTGGCGATTCCGGGCGTGTGCACCTCGACCGCCAGATAATCTCGATCCGGGTCGGCGGCAGCCATCGCAGCGGTGGTGTCGCCCATGCCCGAGCCGATCTCCAGCACCACGGGCGCCCGGCGACCGAACAGGTCGGCCAGGTCGACGGGCAGCACAGGTCCGTCCGGCACATCCAGGCCGTACGCGGGCCAGAGCCGGCTCAGCGCGTCGGTCTGCCGGTCGCTCATCCGACCCCGGCGGGGGTGGAACGTGCGGATCGTCCGGCTCGCGGGCGGGACGGCGGGGTCATGGTCGATGGCGGTCACAGCGAAACGAGCGTACGCGACGCCGCCAGCAGATCGGATGTGATGTGCGACCGGAAATGAGAGGATCCAACTGGTACGGCAGGTCGGGTGCTCCGCTGCCCGACACGGCCGCACGGCGTCGAGAGGGGGCATCGTGACAGTGACCCACGGCGTCGTGACGCTGTCGCTGGTGACCGTGCTGGCCGGCCCCCTGCTCGCCGCCGCGCCCGCCCTCGCCGCGCCCGAGCGGGCGGTTGCCGTCGCGCCCGCGCCGCAGCCCGGAGGGCCGCCCGGCGGAGCTCCCCAACCGACTCCGGCGGTGGACATCTTCGTCGAGGTCAGCCCCAGCACGGTGCAGCCCGGATACCTGGTCGGCATCCGGGCCAGTTGTCGGGACAACTCGGTGGGCGCCACGGTGGTCTCCGACGCCTTCGGGGCGGTCGGCGTGCAGCCCCAGCGTGGGGTGCTCACCGCCGCGCCGATGGTCCGCGAGCGCACCCGCCCCGGCAACTACCGGGTCAAGCTGGAGTGCCGCGACGGCGAGACCGCCTCGACAATGCTCCAGGTGGTCAAGAAGGTCCCCGTCCAGCCGAGCCGGGGTCCGGCGACCGGGTTCGGTGGGAGCAGCGGCGGGATCACCGGCAAGCTGCTGCTGCCTGGCGGCGCGGCACTGATCATCACCGGGCTGGTCCTCGCCGTGATGGCGCTGCGTCGTCCCCGAGCCGCCGTGCGTCGCTGAGGCTGCCATGACGATCTTCCGCCCCACGCCACCGCCAGCCGGTTCACGCCCGCCGTCGCCTGGCCGTCCCGCCTCGCCGCCGGCCGCTGCCCGCCAGCCGTTCGCCGGCCGCCCGGCCTCGCCACCCGATGACGTCCGGCTGCGGTTGGACGACGGTTGGCCGGGCTCCGACCGCCCGCCAGGTCCTCAACGCCCGCCGCATTCCCAGCGCCCGCCAGACCCCGAGCGCCCGTCGGTGGCCGCGCGTCCGCCGACCGCCGTCGCCCCCCGGCGTAGTCGTCCGTCCGGGCGCAGCCCCTGGTCCATACCGTTGGCTGTGGTGTTGGTGTTGGCCGGCGTCTTCGCCACCGGGGCGGGGCTGGGCCGTTCGGTCGGCCCGTTCGACCTGGCCCCGACCGGCGGTGACCGACCGGCCCGCAGTGAGTCGGTCGGGCTGTCGGCCAGTCGCCCGGTGCGCCTCTCGGTGCCGGCGATCAAGGTGACCGCGCCGGTGGCGCCCGTCGGGCAGGCGCGGGACGGCTCGATCGCCGTACCGCCGTTGGAACGACACAACGAGACCGGCTGGTACGACCGGGGGCCCACGCCCGGTGAGCCTGGCCCTGCGGTGATCGTCGGGCACGTGGACACGAAGAGCGGCCCGTCGGTCTTCTACGACCTGGGCAAGCTCAAGCCGGGCGACCTGGTCGAGGTCGCCCGTGCGGACCGGTCGACGGTGATCTTCAAGGTCGACACCGTGGAGCACTTCCCGAAGGACCAGTTGCCCGCCGAGCGCATCTACGGCCACGACGGCCCCGCCGGGCTGCGGTTGATCACCTGCGGCGGCCAGTTCATCGGTGGACGCACCGGCTACGCCGACAACGTGATCGCCTTCGCCACCCTCCAGTCCTCCCGCAAGCCCTGAGACGCCCCGGCCAGGGCGGCCAGGGCCGTACGCCCGTAGGCCCCGCCGTGCCGCCCGCCTGAGCGGCCACCTGCTCGTGGAAGCGGCCGCTGCCGCTTGATCGACTCGGGATCATTGAAGTCGGGGTGTCGGACCGACCCAGACACCCCGGTTTCGCTGAACCCGAGTGGATCAAGCCGACGGCGGCGCACACAGATCAGGGCTCGGCGAGCCGTGGCGCGACCTGGTGCCACATGAGGTGCGTATCGGGAATGCCGTGCAGCAGCAGAACGGGCGGCCCGCTTCCGCCCCGGCGCCGTGGATCCTCGCGCCGGGCGTGTCGATGTCGAACTCTTCGAACCCGTCGAACATGACCAGGATCCCCCGCGCCTTGGGATGCGCCCTGAACGAACGGCGTGGAAAGGCTGGCAGGGCGACTGGTGGCCGACTACCGCTCGGTCTGCCTCGACGCTATCAACGGCGACAGCCGGTCCGGCGCGACTTGACCTCAACCAGCATTCAGGTCCTAGCGTCGCTGACACGAGGTATGGAAGCGGATCCGAAGCACTGGACCGCGGCTGATCGGAGACACGCGTGCGGGCGATCCAGGTTTCTGAGTACGGGGGTCCAGAGGTTCTGAACCTGGTGGACCTGCCCGATCCGCAAGCCAGGGAGGGGGAGGTCATCGTTCGGGCCGAGGCCGTGGACACGATCTACCTTGAGACTCAGATCCGCGGTGGCTGGGGTGAGATGTTCGCTGTCACCCCGCCGTACACACCGGGCGGCGCAGCGGCGGGAACTGTGGTCTCCGCCGGTCCGGGCGTCTCTGCGTCCTGGCTTGGCCGCCAGGTCGTTGCGGGTGCCGGGACGCGGGGTTCATACGCTGAACTGGTTCGGGCGAGCGTCGACCGGCTGGTGCCGGTCCCCGACGGACTGAGCCTGCGGGAAGCGGCTGCTCTCGCACACGACGGCGTGACCGCCATGGGCATCATCGACAGTGTCGGCGTCAAGCCGGGCGACCGGGTCCTGATCCTGGGGGCCGCGGGCGGCATGGGAACGCTGCTTGTCCAGCTCGCCCACCGTCTCGGCGCGCAGGTCGTGGGAGCGGCCCGTGGCGCGGACAAGCTCACACTGGTACGACGGCTCGGCGCCGACGCTGTCGTCGACTACGCGGGTGACGGATGGACCGACGCGGTACGCGAAGCCCTTGGCGGTCTGTCCGTCGATGTGCTGCTGGACGGTGTCGGGGGAAAACTCGGCAGCGACGCCTTCCATCTGGTGGCCGACGGCGGGCGGGTTTCGGCCCATGGGGCGGCGAGTGGCGAGTTCGCCACGGTGGACCTGGAAAGTGCGCAGGCGCGCGGCATCGACGTACACGGCATCGCGGACGTTCAGTTCGAGGCGCCGGAGATGGTGCGGCTCGCGGGCAGGGCCCTGACCGAGGCGGCGCAGGGGCGGATACGCCCGGTGATCGCACGCGAGTACCCACTGTCTTGCGCGGCTGAGGCTCACCGCGCGATGGAGGCGCGCTCGATCTCGGGCAAGGCCCTCCTCATTCCGTGAGACGTGGCAGTCGCTCAGGGCTGGGGGACGTGCAGCGCCACCTCGAACTCCAGCAGGCTGGCACCGGTGGAGACCGGGGGACGGGGCTTGTCGCCGGGGGCGGCGGCGTGGGCGGCGCGCGACGGGCCGGCGGCCCACGCCTGGAACGCTTCTTCGCTCTCCCACTTCGTGTAGACGAAGTAGCGGGTCTCGCCGGCCACCGGGCGGAGGAGTTCGAAGCCGAGGAAGCCGGGGGAGTTCTCCACAGCTCCGGCCCGCGCGGCGAACCGCTTCTCCAACTCCGCGCCGCCACCGGGCGGGACGTCGATTGCGTTGATCTTCACGACTGCCATCTGCCCACCCTAGCCAAACTCAGAACGTCTCGACCGCGGGCACCAGATCAGCGTCGACCACGATCGGCGCGTGGTCGGAGGGTCCCTTGCCCTTGCGGGCCTCCCGGTCCACGTACGCGGTGCGGACCGCTCGGGCGAACGGCGCGGACGCGTACACCAGGTCGATTCTCATGCCCTTGTTCTGGTGGAACATGCCGGCCCGGTAGTCCCAGTAGGTGTAGGGGTGCGGGCCCTTCATCGGGGTGGGCACGACGTCGCTGAGGCCCAGGTCGCGCAGCGCCGCGAGGGCTGCCCGCTCGGCCGGGGTGACGTGCGTGGAGTGGGTGAAGACCGCCGGGTCCCAGACGTCGGCGTCGGTCGGGGCGACGTTGAAGTCGCCGCAGACCGCCAGCGGCAGACCGCCGGCCAGCTCGGCGTCCAGCGCGTCGCGTAGCGCCGCGAACCAGGCCAACTTGTACGCGTAGTGCGGGTCTTCCGGCGTCCGGCCGTTGGGCACGTACACCGACCAGACCCGCACCCCGTCGCAGGTAGCCGAGATGGCCCGGGCCTCGGGCTCGGGGAAGCCGGGCTCGTCGGCGAACCCGACCCGGACGTCGTCCAGCCCGACCCGGGACAGGATGGCCACCCCGTTCCACCGGCCGTCGCTGTGGCTGGCCACGGTGTAGCCCAGCGCGCCGACCTCGGCAACCGGGAAGGCGCCGTCGGGGCACTTCGTCTCCTGAAGGCAGACGACGTCCGGCCCGGTGTCGGCCAGCCACTCCAGCAGCCGGGGTAGGCGGGCCTTCACCGAGTTGACGTTCCAGGTCGCCAGGCGCATGCCCCCAGCCTGCCGCATTCGCCGCCGCGACGCCGGGTCAGCCGGCCGGGGTGTCGCCGGGACGGGTCTGTTCGGCCAGGAACCGTTCCAGTTCGGCGCCGAGTTCGTCGGCGGTGGGCAGTGGGCCGGCATCAGGGGCGAGCAGGCTCTTCTCGCCCCGACCTCGGGCGAACGCGTCGTACTGCTCCTCCAGGGCCTGGACCAGGGCCGCGGCGTCCTCGGTCTGCGCCACCTGCCTGTCGATCTCCACCCGGACCACCTCGGCGGCCGAGCGCAGCCCGTCGCCGGGCAGCAGCAGCCCGGTGCTGCGCGACACGGAGGTGAGCAGCACCTCGGCGGCTGCCGGGTATTCGGTCTGCGCCACGTAGTGCGGCACGTGGGCGGCGAAGCCCAGCGCGTCGCGGCCCTGTTCGCCGAGGCGGAACTCCAGCAGGTGACCGACGCTGCCGGGCACCTGGACGCGTTGCAACCACGGCTCGTAGCCGGCGATCAGCTCGGGGCGGGTGGCGTGCGCTGTCACCCCGGTCGGCCGGGTGTGCGGGACCGCCATCGGGATCGAGTTGAGCCCCACTGTGAGCCGGACGTCCAGCCGGGTGGCGAGCCCGGCCACGGCGGCCACGAAACGCTCCCACTGGAGGTCCGGTTCGGGGCCGGTGAGCAGCAGGAACGGGGTCTCGTCGTCGTCCTGCAGCAGGTGCAGCTCCAGCTTGGGCGCGTCGACGCTCTCCCAGTGGTCCTCGACGAAGGTCATCACCGGTCGTCGCGACCGGTAGTCGAAGAGCTGGTCGACGTCGAACGTGGCGATCGGCCGACCCTCCAGCGAGGTGAGCAGCTGCTCACGCGCCAGTCGGCTGGCGTTTCCGGCGTCCACGAACCCGGTGAGGGCCTGGATCAGGACCGGCTGCCCGAGGTCGGGCAGATCATCGGTGAGCTGGTAGAGCTCGTGTGGGTCGAGCACCGGTGCGGACCTCCCTGAAATGTGCCTGCGGGGTGCCGTCGCGACGGAGGGCACCCGTTCGGGCAACGTACCCGCCATCCTGGCGCATTCCTTCGTCGGGCGATCCGTTGGCCGGGTGGTGGGCGTGACCGGACTAATCGTCTGTTTACGCCACCAGGCCGAGCCTCGTGGCCGATCGGCCGAGGGGCGGTTCGGCCCAAAGGCCGAGTTTGTCGATCATGTTGGGCTCAGGGGTGGAATGTTCGCTTCCGTCCTGGCCCGTGCGGGTCCGCGTGCGGCGCCAGCTTCATCCGGTACGCGAGGTCCGTTCCCCGGGCGGGTCACCCCGCCCGGGTCGTCCACCAGTACGGCTCCGATCTGTGTCGAGCGCCACGTGATCACCGTGCGTGATCGGGGTTTCCACCTGCCTAGCCTCGGTTGATGCGTGACGACGGCACCCTCGACGACCCGTACGCCCCGAGCAGCCCCACTGCCGATACGGAGGATGGCACCTCAACCGAACGGACAACCGCCGCGACCCGGCTTCGGGCGTACGCCCGGGACCTGACCGGTCGACGCCGGGCACAGCTGGCGCTCGCCACCGGTGTGGTGTGCTGCCTCGGTCTGACCGCCGTCGTCCAGGTTCGTAACGAGGACGCCGACGCGGCGACGCGGAGTGGATCGCTCTCCAGCTCCGAGCTGGCGCAGCGCGCCGAGCAGCAGCGCGCCTCCCGTTCCCTCGACCGCACGGTCGTCCCGAGCGCCTCCGCCGCCGCCCAGTCCGCCGCGGCGAGCCCCGCCGATCCGGACACCAGCGCGCCGGCCCGCAAGGTCGCCCCGGTTCGCCCGACCGACCCGGCGCCCGTCGCCGGGCTGGACGAGGACCAGATGGAGAACGCCGAGGCGATCGTCCGTACCGGCCGCAAGATGGGGGTGCCGCGCCGGGGTCTGGTGATCGCGGTGGCCACCGCCATGCAGGAGAGCAACCTCTACAACGTGGCCAGTGGCGTGCTGCCCGAGTCGCAGGACTATCCGCACCAGGGCGTCGGCTGGGACCACGACTCGGTCGGGTTGTTCCAGCAGCGTTCCAGCAGCGGCTGGGGCCCGGTGGGGCAGCTGATGGACCCCGAGTTCGCCACCCGGCAGTTCCTCAGCGCGCTGGAGCAGGTGCCCGGCTGGCAGCGGATGCGGCTCACCGACGCCGCCCAGGCGGTGCAGGTCTCCGCGTACCCCGAGCACTACCAGCAGCACGAGTGGCGGGCCACCCGGGTCGTTGACGCCATCGTGCCGGCGGGGCGGTAACCTACCGCCCACTATGGACGGTCAGGGTTGAGGCTGTCGGATCCCGGGTACATGTGTTGCAGGTTCGGGGTACACATGACTACGGGACCATCGACAGGAGGACGCCATGTCACTGATGCAGCGGATCACCACGTTCCTGAGATCGCCGAAGGGGCAGCAGTTGGTCGAGCGAGGCCGTCGGGAGATGGCCAAGCCGGGCAACCAGCAGAAGCTGAAGGGGTTGGCGGCCCGGCTGTCCAACCGCCGCCGCTGACCGTTCCATCGGCCGCCCTGCCCACCGTTTCCACCCCTGGGGAGACCTGGTGACCGACACCCCGCCCGTCGGCGGTCAGCCCGCCGTCCCTACTCCGCAGCCGTCCGTCGACCTGCCGGCCGGGCCGGTGGACGCCCCCGAGGGTCCGCCGGCCCGGCTCTGGGACCGGATGCGTGACGACCCGCAGTACGCGCCGGAGCACCTTGCCCTGGAGGCGGTGCGCCGCCTGGGGCCGGAAGCCGCGCAGTGGGCCGCCCGGGCCCGGGTCGAGCAGCCCGGGGTTTCCGCCGAGGCCCTGGCCGACCAGGCAGCCCGCAAGTTCGTCAACCTGGCCCGACTGTCCGGCGCGGTCTCCGGCGCGGCCGGGCTGCCCGGCGCGGTGATCGACGTGGGCGTGCTGGCCTGGACCCAAGCGCGGATGGCCCTGCACATCGCCGCCGCGTACGGCGTCGACCCCCTGCACAGCGACCGGGCCACCGACCTGTTGGTGCTCCAGCGGGTGCACAAGGTCGCCGAGAGCGCCAGGCTGGCGCTCGGCGTGGCCGCCGGGCGGGAGCGCGCCGACGCGCTATTCGGCCTGGGCGGCCAGCGTCCGCTGGGTCGGGTCATGCTGCAACTCGGCGTCCGGCTGGCCCAGATGGCCGGCGTGCGGGCCGCGAAACGGATGGTCGCCAAGATCGTGCCCGGTGCGGCAATCGTGCTCGGCACCTGGGCCAATTCGTCGGCCACAAAGGATCTCGCCCAGCGGTCCCGGGCGCTCTACGGCTCCCGCGGCAACGGCGTCCCGGAGCCGCGCCAACCCTGACGGCCCGTCCGGGCCGTCAGCTGGCCAGGCCGGAGGAGCGCCAGGTCACCTCGGCGATCCGGCCCTGGCCGGTGGCGTTGGGGTGGAACCAGTCCAGCGGGTTGAGCAGGTCCAGGGTGAATCGGACCTTGTGCAACGCGCCGCCGTCGTGCCGGCACCGTGATCCGTACGCCCGGCAGGCCGCCTTCAACTCGGCGTTGTAGGCGTCGATCCGGTCCCGGACGGCGGCCCGGCGCGCCCGGTCGGCGGGCGCGGTCGAGGTCGCCTCGGCGAGCAGGGCCGGGCAGATGCCCCGCCGCCACGCGCGGGTGGCCCGTTCGTCGTCGTGCCCGACCTCCCAGAGCCGGTACAGGTCGGGGATGCTCACCACCAGCACCCGGGCCTTGGGCCGGCCGGTCCGCAGGACCCGCAGCCCTTTGTCGACGTCGGCCCGGAACTGCGCCACCGGTGTCATCGCGTCGACCCCGCCCCGACAGACGTCGTTGGCGCCGATCAGCACTGTGACGTAGTCGGCGCGGTCGCGTACCGCCGCCTGGGCCTGACCGACGAGGGCGTCCGCGCGGGCGCCGGGACGGGCATGGTTGTACGTCCGGTCGCGGATCGCCGAATTCTGTTCGAGCAGCCGCCGGTAGTGGCTCTGCACCCGCAGCCCGTCCCCGGTCGACCAGGAGTTGCGCTCGCAGGAGGTGAGCACCAGGCAGGAGGCGAAGCCGGTGCTGATCGAGTCGCCGAGAGCGGCGATGCCGCCGGGCCCGGTCGACGGCCTGCCGCTCGTGGTGGGACGGGGCTCCGCGGAGTTGCCGCCCTCGCAGGCCAGTGCGACCAGCGCCGCGAGACAGGCCAGTGCGGCGACCCAGCGTCGAGGCATGACGTCTCCCGTTCCCGCAGCACAGAGCGACAGCGCGGTAACTCTATGCGCAGGATGTGGTTGGCCGGGAAGTTGCTGTCGGGTATGCGGCAGAGTGCCGACGCGGAAGCCGTAGAGGTGCTATGCGTCCCGCCACGGTGCCCGTTGACCGTGCAGCCACCAGTGCAATGCCCGGGTGATCCGAGGCAGCACCAGATAGGTCATCAGCGGGGTCAGGCAGAGCGTCATCAGCAGCACCCGGGCCGCCAGCGGCATCGCGTCGAGGAAGCGGCTCGTCAGCAGGGTGGCGGTCAGGCTCAGGGGGAAGAACGCCAGCCAGATGGTCACCGCCTGCTTCCAGCGGGGCGGCGACGGGGGCGGGGCCAACTCCACCGGGTCCACCGAGTGCTCCAGCGGCCTGTCGAACCAGCCCTCGATCCCGGTACGCCGCTCCACCCGGGTGTGCTCGACGATGCCCTGCGCCGAGCTGAGCCACCAGTGCCGCTGCGGCGACTCCTCCCACCGGCGCAGCGTCTCGGCGTCGGCGAAGCGGTAGAGCATGTGCCACTCCGGCGAACCGGGCCCGCTCTGCACCCAGCCGGCGCCGAGAAACCCGGGGAACGCCTCGGCCAGCGCCGTGCCGGCCCGCATCCAGGCCACCATCTCGCTGGCCCGGCCGGGATCGACGCGGCGGGCGATGGAGACGGTCACCGGCACGGCGAGGGTCATTGACATACGCCCATCCTGCGGTCGACCGGGGCCGCGGCGCGAACGGATGTGCCGGAGCACACCGGCGGGCGCGGGTGTGCAGGCGCGCGGTACAGGTTAATCCGGCCGATCGGGGGTAGCTCCGTAAGCATGACGAGATCGCAGCCCCGGCGCGCCCGTGGCACGGTCGGCCATGCGAACAGCGCGTTGAACCTTCGGCTCACGCTCGCCAGCTTCGGGTTGGTGATCATGGTGCTCTTCGCGGTGCTGGCGTTCTGGGCCGGCATCGCCTGGCTCGGCGTACTCTGCGCGATCTTCGCCGTGGTCGCCGTGGTCGACCTGGTCGTGATCCAGCGCCGCCGCGCCGCCCGCCGCCGCGAGGAGCCGGGCGTACGACACTCGTTGTTCGAGTGACAGGAGGACGGAATGCCCCACATCGCCACCACCAACCCCGCCACCGGACAGGTGCTCAAGACCTATGAGGCGATGTCCACCGAGCAACTCGACGACGCCATCGAGCGCACCGACCTCGCGTTCCACCAGCTGCGGGCGACGACAGTCGACCAGCGCGCCCAGTGGATGAACGCCGCGGCCGACCTGCTGGACGCCGAGCGCGACGAGATCGCCCGGATCATGACCACGGAGATGGGCAAGACGTACGTCGCGGCGCAGGCCGAGGTGACCAAGTGCGCCACCGCCGCCCGCTTCTACGCCGACAAGGCCCCCGCGTTCCTCGCCGACGAGCCCGCCGACGCCGACGCCGTGAAGGCCACCCGGGCGTTCATCCGCTACCAGCCGATCGGCGTGGTGCTCGCGGTGATGCCGTGGAACTTCCCGCTCTGGCAGGTGATGCGCTTCGCCGCCCCGGCGCTGATGGCCGGCAACACAGGCCTGCTCAAGCACGCCTCGAACGTGCCGCAGACCGCGCTGCTGCTGGAGGACGTGTTCCGGCGAGCAGGCTTTCCCGAGGGAGCCTTCACCACAGTGCTGGTCGACTCGGAGGCCGTCGACCACATCCTCAGCGACCCCCGGGTACGCGCCGCGACGCTCACCGGCAGCGAGCCCGCGGGCCGGTCCATCGCGCAGATCGCCGGACGGGAGCTGAAGAAGACCGTCCTCGAACTCGGCGGCAGCGACCCCTTCGTGGTGATGCCCTCGGCCGACGTGGACCGGGCCGCCGAGGTTGCCACCACCGCCCGCTGCCAGAACAACGGCCAGTCCTGCATCGCCGCGAAGCGGTTCATCGTGCACACCGACGTGTTCGACGCCTTCGCCGAGAAGTTCGCCGCCAACATGGCCGCGCTGCGCGTCGGCGACCCGATGGACCCGAACACCGACGTCGGGCCGCTGGCCAGCGAGCGTGGCCGCGACGAGGTGCACGCCCAGGTCAGCGACGCGGTCGACAACGGGGCGACGGTGCTCTGCGGCGGCGAGCGGCCGAACGGCGACGGCTGGTTCTACCCGCCGACAGTGGTCACCGACCTCACCCCGCAGATGCGGATGTGGTCCGAGGAGGTCTTCGGCCCGGTCGCCGGCCTGTTCCGGGTCTCCTCGTACGAGGAGGCGATCGAGGTCGCCAACGGCACCAGCTTCGGGCTCGGCTCGAACGCCTGGACCCGGGACCCGGCCGAGCAGGAGCGCTTCGCCACCGACCTGGACGCCGGCAACGTCTTCATCAACGGGATGACCACCTCGTACCCCGAGTTGCCGTTCGGCGGTGTGAAGAACTCCGGGTACGGGCGGGAGCTGTCGGCGCTGGGCATGCGGGAGTTCTGCAACACCAAGACGGTCTGGGTGGGCGAGGGCGCCGCCTCGGCCGGCGCGGGGGCACACGCGGAATAGGGCACGCATCAGGGGACGCGGACGTGGGTAGGAGGTGTGCCCATGACGTCGTTCGGCTTTCACGCCTCGCATGAGCAGATCGGTCCGCGCGCCCTCCTGGAGGCGGTGATGCACGCCGAGCGGGCGGGCTTCGACGCCGCCATGTGCTCCGACCACTTCTCCCCGTGGAGCTCCCGGCAGGGCGAGTCCGGCTTCGCCTGGTCCTGGCTGGGCTCGGCGTTGCAGGCCACCGGCATGCCCTTCGGCGTGGTCAACGCGCCCGGCCAGCGGTACCACCCGGCGATCATCGCGCAGGCCATCGGCACCCTCGGCGCGATGTACCCGGGCCGGTTCTGGGCGGCCCTGGGCACCGGCGAGGCCAGCAACGAGCACATCACCGGCGACCCGTGGCCCCGCAAGGACGTGCGCGCCGCCCGGCTGCGGGAGTGCGTCGACGTGATCCGGGCCCTGCTGGCCGGCGAGGAGGTCAGCCACGACGGCCTGGTCCGGGTGGACCGCGCCAAGCTGTGGACCCGCCCCGAGCAGCCGCCCGCGCTGGTCGGCGCCGCCGTCAGCGTGGCCACCGCCCGCTGGTGCGCCGAATGGGCGGACGGGCTGATCACCGTGAACGCCCCGGTGGAGCACCTGCGCGAGATGATCGACGCGTACCGGGACGCGGGTGGGCGGGGGCCGCTGCACCTCCAGGTGCACGTCTCCTGGGCGCCCGAGCAGGCCCAGGCCGAGGCGCTCGCGTACGACCAGTGGCGCAGCAACGTCTTCGCCCCGCCGGTCTGCTGGGACCTGGAGACCGTCGAACACTTCGACGTGGTCTCCGCCGACGTGCCGGCGCAGCGGGTCGCTGAAGTGGTGAACGTGTCGGCGGACCTGGGTCGGCACGTCGGCTGGCTGGAGGAGTACGCGCAGCTCGGCTTCGACCAGATCGCCCTGCACCACGTCGGGCAGGAGCAGCGCGGCTTCATCGACGCCTTTGGCGCGGAGGTGCTGCCGAAGTTGCGCCCGGGCGGCTGATCGAGGCCGGAACCGGCGTACCCCTAGGCTCGTACCCCATGGAAAGCCTGTTTCCGGTCGTCGTCTTCCTGGCGATCGCCACCCTGGGCGCCGCGTTGGCCCGCCGGCTCGGCCTGCTCGCGCCGATCGTGCTGGTCGTCCTCGGCCTGGCGCTCTCGTTCGTGCCGGGCTTCCCGCAGGTGCACCTCGAGCCGGAGTTGGTGCTGGTCGGCATCCTGCCGCCGCTGCTCTACGTGGCCGCGCTGGAGACCTCGGTGCCGGCGTTCAAAAACAACATCCGGCCGATCCTGCTGCTCGCGGTCGGCCTGGTGTTGTTCACCGCGTTCGTGGTCGGGTTGGTGCTGCACCTGCTGTTGCCGCAGCTGCCGTTCGCGATCTGCCTCGCCCTCGGCGCGGTGGTCGCCCCACCGGACGCCGTGGCCGCCACGGCCGTCGCCCGTCGGGTCGGGCTGCCCCGCCAGGTCGTCACCATTCTGGAGGGCGAGAGCCTGGTCAACGACGCGACAGCGCTCGTGCTGCTGCGGGTCGCGACGATGGCCACCATCGGCTCGGCCGTCGGCGCCGACAAGATCGCCATCGAGGTGCTGCGGTCCACCGGCGGCGGCATCCTGATCGGGGCGCTCGGGGCGCTGGTGTTCGGCTTCCTGCATCGGCGGATCACCGACCCGCTGCTGGACAACGCGCTGTCGTTGATCATCCCGTTCGCTGTGGTGTTCACCGCCGAACACCTGCACGCCTCCGGTGTGGTCGCCGTTGTCGTCACCGGCCTGGTGCTCGGGCACAAGCTGCCCCAGCTGCTGTCGGCGGCGTCCCGGTTGCAGATCGGCGCGTTCTGGCGGCTGGTCCGTTTCCTGCTGGAGGGCCTGGTCTTCCTCCTGGTCGGGCTGCAACTGCGGGAGGTGTTGCGCGACCTCGACGAGCCGATCGGCTCGCTCATCCTGATCACCTTCGCGGTGCTCGCCACCGTCTTCCTGACCCGGTTCGTCTGGCTCTTCCCGGCCACCTACCTGGCCCGGTTGGTCCCCCGGGTGCGCCGCCGTGACGCCCGGCCGTCACCGAAGTTCCCGATCATCATCGGCTGGGCCGGCATGCGGGGCGTGGTGACCCTGGCCGCCGCGCTGGCCCTGCCGCTGACCCTGGCCGACGACAAGCCGTACCCCAGGGCGTTGTTGATCTGGCTGGCCTTCGCCGTGATCGTTTTCACCCTGGTCGGCCAGGGCGCCACCCTGCCACTGGTCGCCCGCCGGTTGAAGCTGCCACCGGACGACGCGGTGCAGGACGCGCTCTCCGCTGCCGCCGTGCAGCAGCAGGCCAGCAAGGCCGCTCAGGACCGCCTCGACGAGTTGGCCGACGGCGCACCGGATGCTGTGGTGGACCGGCTACGCCGAGCGGTGGCGGACCGCACCAACATGGCGTGGGAACGACTCGGCGGCAACGAGCGGGAGACCCCGTCGCAGGCGTACGGTCGGCTGCGGCAGGAGATGATCGACGCCGAGCGGGACGTGTTCCGGGCGGCCCGGGACTCCGGTCGGATTCCTGAGGAAGTGTTGGTGCAGGCCTACCGTGACCTGGACCTGGAAGAGTCGTTGCTGCGAGAGGTTGAGAAGTGAGCTGTCAGCACCTGACCGAGGCCGGTGCCGCCGAGCCGCGTACCCCCGACGAGTGCGCGGACTGCGTCGCCATCGGCGACACCTACTGGGTGCACCTGCGCACCTGCCTGAGCTGCGGGCAGGTCGGCTGCTGTGACTCGTCGCCGAACCAGCACGCGAGCAAGCACTTCGCGTCCACCGGCCACCCGGTGATCCGCTCGGCGCAGCCGGGCGAGGCCTGGCGCTGGTGCTTCGTCGACGAGGAGATCGGCTGATCGTTCGCCGTCGGCCGTCGGCCGGGTCGGGCACGGTGGGCGGGACGGGCGTCGTCAGGCCGGGTTCAGCGGCTGATGACGTCGACGAGACGTTCGGTGGCGAGGCAGGAGACGAGGCAGCGTTCCTTCGCGTCACCGCTCAGCCGGGCGGTCCAGTCGGTGAGGCCGCCGTCGCCGATCTCCAGTCTGCCGTTCAGGGCGGTGATCCGCAGGGCGCAGCCCGTGTAGTAGCCGCGACCGCGAGATCGCTCCGGTTCGTCCACGAGCGGCACCGCACCTGCGTCGACTGCCGGTCGGACCATGTCGGCCAGCCGCTCCCGGACCGTCTCGTTGTCGAACGTGGTGACGTGCAGTTGAGGCGCGGCGGCCGGTGCCAGCTCGGCGAGGACGGTCTGCCAGTAGGTGAGGTGCCGGACCAGCAGCCGGGCCTGCGTGTCGCCCGAGCCGGTGTCCCGGGCGCTGGAGACCAGGGCGAAGAGCCGGAAGTGCGCCGACGCGGCGCTGCCGAAATCCTGCGCCCGCAACACCCGGTGGGCCGCGGCCAGGTGGACCTCGCTCTGTCGGCGGCGACGTACGGCCGCCTCGATGGCGAGGGCGTTTGTGGGATCGCTCAGCACCTCGCTGGCGCGCATCGTGGTGACGATCCTGTTCTGGCTGACCGGTGCGACAGCCGAGCAGGCGCCGACCGGTACGACCGGCGACAGTTCCACCCCGGCGACGTCGGCGGGCAGCAGTTGCCACATGCGGGCCTCCACCCGCGCGAGCGCGCGCGGGTCGGTGCGAGCCGGGCGGACGAAGCGGTCCTCGCGCCACCGTCGTACCACTTCGGACGGCCGCGCTGTCGCCGCCCGGTCGCGGGCCACGCTCAACAGCAGACTGCGCAGGTCCGCGCCGGAAAGCCCGGACAATGCGCTGCGGGACCCGGCCGGCATCGCCGCCCACACCCGACGCTCCGCGCCAGTCAGATCACCACCGGCCAGATCACCGCCAGTCGATCCACCGCCAGCCAGATCATCGTCAACCAGACCGCTGCCATCCATGGCGTCACCATGGCCCACTCGGCGCGTCCGATCCACCGCTTTTGCCGCGTGCCGGTGATTCGTCCACGTCATCAGCTCGACAGTGCCGGCCGCAGACACCCTGCCGGCGTGCCCCGAACTGTCCTGCGGAGCGCCACACCGCCACCGCTGTGCAGCCACCCATCAAGTGATCATCCAAGCCTGCCGGCTGCGCGTACCCCCGCCTATGCTTCACCGACGATGTGAGCGTCGACGGGGGACGGACATGATTGACACTGTCATCTTCGATGTGGGTGGGACGATTCTCGACGAGTCCCACGAGTTCGCTGCCTGGGCCGACTGGCTCGGCGTGCCCCGGCACACCTTCTCGGCGGTCTTCGGTGCGGTGATCGCCCGGGGTCTGGACTATCAGGAGACGTTCCGGGTCTTCCGGCCCGACTTCGATCTCGCCATCGAGCTGGAGCGTCGGGCGGCGGCCGGCCAGCCGGAGTCGTTCGCCGAGGAGGATCTCTACCCGGACGCGCGGGGATGCCTGAAGTCCTTGAAGGACCAGGGCCTGTTCGTGGGCCTGGCCGGTAACCAGCCGGCTCACGCGGAGGCGACCCTGCGCGATCTCGACCTTCCGGTGGACGTGATCGGCACGTCGCACGGGTGGGGTGTGGCGAAGCCGTCACCGGCGTTCTTCGAGCGGGTCGTCGCCGCGGGCGGTGGTGTCGCGTCGTCGATCCTGTACGTCGGCGACCGGCCCGACAACGACGTGCGCCCGGCCCTGGAGGCGGGCATGAAGACGTGCCTGATCCGACGCGGTCCGTGGGGGCACATCCTCGACGCCTCCACGGTGGCCGAGCGGTGCCTGTTCCGGATCGACTCGCTCGACGAACTCCCGAGCCTGGTGGCCGAGCACAACGCGGCCGGCGGTTGACCCGCCGGCCGTGCGAAGCGTGCGGTCCTGGTGGCCGCCCTTCCCCGGGCGGCCACCAGGACGTCGGTCAGGTCAGCGAGCAGGCCGCCCCGTTGACGGTCACCAGGCCGGGGCTCGGGTTGGCGCCCCCGGTGGTCGTCGCGTTGAAGCCGAACATCACTGAGCCACCCGGTGCGATCTTGGCGTTGTGCGACTCGTTGCGCGCGGTCACCGTCGCGCCGGACTGAGTGACCTTCGCCAGCCACGCCTCGCGTACCCGCTGGTCACCGGTGAACGCGAAGCGCACGCTCCAGCCGTTGACGGCGGTGGTGCCCGTGTTCTGGATGGTCAGCTGCCCGGTGAACCCGGTGCCGCCCTGCCAGGCGCCGTAGTTGGTGTAGCGCGCCGTGCAGGTGGCGGCCGGCACCGCGCCGGCGTCACCCTGGTCGGCCAGGAACGAGGCGATCCAGGTCAGCGCCGAGTTCCAGTTGATCGCCACCTCGTTCGTCGAGTACGAGTTGATGTCGTCGACGTAGCAGAACATCGGCTCGCAGCCAGCCAGCAACTGTGCCACGAACGGGTCCTGCAGGGCCGCGTTCGGGCCACCGGCGAGGGAGCCGGCGGGCGGTCGGGGAAGGCTCGGGTCGAGCTGGTGGCCGAAGATCCGGCTGTGCTGGTTCTCCGCGGCGTGCTCTCCCCACCCGGTGACGTAGGAGATGTTCAGGGCGTTGCGACCGAGGATGTAGTCCATCGCCTGCACGGCCCCGTCACGGTAGGCGACGTTGCGGGTCAGGTCGAAGGCCGTGGCCAGCACCACCGCGTTGTTGATGACGTTGCTGTTGCCGCCCCAGAAGTAGCTGTTGGCGTCTCCGGGCATCGGCAGCCCGTAAGCCTGCCGGCGCAGCTCGGCGAGGTACGTGTCGGCGGCGGCGGTGACCGAGGCGCGGACCCGGGCCAGATCGGCGGCGGGCAGTCCGTTCGGCACGGTGGCCAGGTCGAGGCGGCCCAGCGCGGCCACGCTCTGCCAGCCGAAGCCCCGGGCGTCGAACACGTTCCCGGTGTGGTGCGGTGAGGCGGTCAGGTCGGCCAGGTAGTTCTGCGCCCCGGTGGTCAGGTACAGCTCGGCCGCCGCCCAGTAGAACTCGTCGGTGACGTTGCTGTCGTCGTACGCGCCGCCGCCGGTGCCGTCGGTCGGGCTGGCGTACACCGCCGGGTGGGCCTTGGCCGCGGCGTAGGCGGTCTTCGCGGCAGTGCCGCAGCGGGTCGCGAACGCCGCGTCGTAGGGGGCGAAGAGTCGGGCGCACTGGGCCGCGGTGGCGGCCATGTTGAGGGTGGCCGCGGTCGACGGCGGGTGCAGCTCGCGAGGCTGCGGGTCGTCCTGTGGGGACAGCGGCAGCCCGGTCCAGTTTTGATCGTGGATCTTGTGGTGGACCATGCCGGCGAGCGGCTTGCCGGCGGGCACCTGCATGCGCAGCAGGAACTCCAGCTCCCAGCGGGCCTCGTCGAGGATGTCCGGCACGGCGTTGCCGCGCTCGGGCACCCGCAGCGTGCTGTCGGCGAGTTCGGCGCCGCCGTTGGCGGTGGCCGCCGTCTTGGTCCGCTCGAAGGTGTTCAACAACTGGTAGGTGGCGATGCCGCCGTTGACCACGTACTTGCCGTGATCGCCGGCGTCGTACCAGCCGCCGCGCACGTCCAGGGAGTAGTCGCAGACACCCGGCTGGCAGGGCACGTTGGTGTCGCCCTGGTTGGGTGCGACGCCGAGGTGGCCGGCGGGCCGGGCGTACTCGTCGCCGATCAGGTCACCGTCGATGGCGATGCCGCTGCGCTGGGCGTAGAAGAACTGCAACGAGTCGGAGCGCAGCTGGTCGTAGAGGGCGCCGGAGATGTCGAACGGGTGGCTGGTCTCACCGTCGACGGTGAGCGTGAGCCCGGTGCCAGGGGTGCGGTAGCTGGAGAAGTCGACGGTCTGCACGTTCTGCCCGGAGGCGGCGTCGACGCCGCGAGCGGTGGTGGTGCCACTGGCCACGACGGTTCCGGTGGCGTTGCGCAGCTGCCAGGGCAGCGCCGCGGTGGCCTCGGTGACGACAGTGGCGTTCTTCGGGCCACCGGGCAGGTAGCCGACCTGGTTGACGCGCACCCGTGGCCCGGTGTCCGGCACGTACGGCTCGGGCGGCTCGCCGCCGCGCAGCGAGACGTCGTCCAGGCAGATGGTCTGCGCCTGGGCGGCGCCACCGACCTGGAAGATCAGTTGCGCGTTGGGGTTGTCGTCCGGGACGGTGAAGGTCTGCTCGACCCGCTGGAGGGTGCCGGTGGCGGTGGCGTCCACCGCCGCGTACGTGGTGTACGGGGCGCTGCCGAGCTGCAACACGGCCTTGACCGCGGCGCCGGGAGTGGCGGAGACGGCGAAGCCGAGGGTGTATTCGGCGCCGGCGATCAGCGGCACGCCGTCCTGGCCGATACCGGCGTCCCACGGGTTGGCCAGCCCGCCCGCGACAGTGGTGCAGAGCTGGCCGTCGGTGACTGCCAGCGCGCCGGTGCCGAAGGAGAACCAAGGGCTCACGCCCTCGCTGAAGTCGCCGTTGTCGATCTGCTCGGGGGCGTCCGGTGGTGGGTCGGCGTGGGCCGCGCCGGCGCCCGCGCCGGTGAGGGCCAGGGTGGTCGCCGCAGCCAGCAGGAGGCGGCGTCGGGATGGCGTCACGGGAGTCCTTCCGGGACGGGAAGTGGGACAGTGGTGGTGGCAAGGAGCTGGGAAGACGCTGGGAGCGCTCCCAGGTGTCTGCTCGATGTTTCCAGTGCCAGCACGCCCTGTCAATTGATCTGGTTGGATGGGTTTCAGCATCCGACGTGGGCGGCCAGCCCGAGCGGCACCCCCGACGCGCCGCCCTCCGGACGTGAGATTGGCCGCGCCACGCGCCGTCGTCCTGATCTCCTAGAGACAACTGCGCCCTTCGCCTGGCAGGCTGCCACCCATGACCCTGAAGCTGCGTTCCGTGGGAACGAGCGACCGTGGGCTGATCCGCAGCGGAAACCAGGACGCCCTGCACGCCGGCACCTGGCTCGTCGCCGTCGCCGACGGCATGGGCGGAATGGCCGCCGGCGACCTGGCCAGCGCCCTCACCATCGACGCGGTCGCCCCGCTGGACCTCGAGACACCCGAGGACGCTCTGGTGGCCGCGCTCGAGGGCGGCATCGCGCTCGCCACCTCCCGGATCCGACAGGCGGTCGCCGAGGATCCCGAGCGCCAGGGCATGGGCACCACGCTGACCGCCCTGCTCTTCGCCCGTACCGGCAGCTGTCTGGCGCTCGCGCACGTCGGCGACTCCCGGGCCTACCTGTTCCGCGAGGGCGTGCTCAAGCAGGTCACCCGGGACGACACCTTCGTCCAGATGCTTGTGGATCAGGGCGTGATCACCGCCGACCAGGCCAGCAGCCACCCTCGCCGGGCCGTGGTCACCCAGGCGTTGCAGGGTGACGAGGTCTCCCCGTCGTACGCGACGATGGTGCCCCGGGCGGGCGACCGGTGGCTGCTGTGCAGCGACGGCCTCTCCAACGTGGTTCGCCCGGACACCCTCACCGAGGTGCTCAGCGGCTATCCGGACCGGGACGCCTGCGCCGCCAAGCTGATCGACCTGGCCCTGCACGCCGGCGCGCCGGACAACGTCACAGTCGTGGTGGCCGACGTCGTCGAGGAGTAGACCGCCGCTCAGCGCCGACGCGGCGTGGCGTGCCGGGTGGGTTTGGCCGTTCCCGGATCCTCCGGCCACGGGTGCCGGGGATAGCGCCCGCGCAGCTCGGAGCGGACCTGCGGATAGCCGGTACGCCAGAACGACGCCAGGTCGGCGGTGACCGCCACCGGCCGGCCGGCGGGGGAGAGCAGGTGCAGCAGCACCGGCACCCGACCGTCGGCGATGCGGGGGGCCGCCGGCCAGCCGAACGTCTCCTGGAGCTTCACGGCGAGCACCGGCGCGGCGGGGTCGCCGTAGTCCAGCCGGATTCGAGAACCACTCGGCACCTCGATCCGCTCCGGGGCCAGCTCGTCGAGGCGGGCGGCCTGCGCCCAGGGCAGCAACCGACGCAGCGCCGACGGTACGTCCACCCGCGCCAGGTCGGTCCGGCGTCGCGCGGCGGCCAGCTCCGGGCCCAGCCAGGTCGGCGCGGCGTCGAGCAACGAGTCGTCGCCAACCTCCGGCCACGGCTCGCCCAGGTGGTGCCTCAGGAACGCGAGCCGCTCACGCAGCGCCCGAGCCGCCGGCGTCCAGGGCAGCAACCCCAGCCCGTCCTGGCGCAGGCCGGTCAGCAGCGCGGCGGCCACCTCCGCCCGGTCCGGCCGGTCCAGGCGCCGCTGGACCAGCTCGATCGCGCCCAGCCGGGTCACCTCCCGGGCCACCACGTCCCCGTCCGACCAGCCGACCTCGCGGCCGGTGCGCAGCAGCGGACCGGCCGCCTCCCGGGCCGTCGCCTCGTCCACCGGGGAGGCCCGGCGGATGCGGGCCGACGGCGCGCCGGGTGTGCGGTCCGCGACCGCTACCGCCAGCCAGTCGGACCCGGCCAGCCCCGAGCCGGCGGCCAGCTCCGCGGCGGTCCCGCCGGTCATCAGGTACGCCGAGCCGCCCGGCCGCCGCACCCGGGCCAACCGTTCCGGGTACGCCAGACCGACGAGCAGCCCGGCGGCGAGATCGTCGCTCAGTCCACCCGGGCCGGTGCGGCCGGTGGCCTCGGCGCGGCCCTTCGGCGGGGCGTCGGCAGGCAGCGCGGCCCGCAGCCGGCGTACCTCGGTGCGCCAACGGGCGGTCGCGCCCGCGTCCACGCCGGTGCGCAGCCGACGCCAACCGGCGACCAGATCGTCACCGGGGCCGGCGGCGCCCTCCTCGGCGAGCAGGGCGACCACCTCGGCGGCCCGGTCGGCGCCGACCCGGCCGGCGCCGTCGAGGAGCGCCCGGGCCAGTCGTGGATGCGCCCCGGCGGCGGCGATCGACCGCCCCCGCGTCGTGATCCGACCGTCGATGTCGACAGCGCCCAGGGTTTCCAGGGTGTCCCGGGCCACCGTCATCGCGGCGGCCGGCGGCGGGTCGGGCAACGCGAGCCCGACACCGTCCGGTCGGCCCCAGGCGGCCAACTCCAACGCGAAGCCGGTCAGGTCGGCGGTGGCGATCTCCGGCTCGGCGCGGGCGGGCAGCCGCTCGTGGGTCGCCGCCGACCAGCAGCGGTAGACGTACCCGGGGGCCTCCCGGCCGGCCCGGCCCGCTCGCTGGGTGGCGGCGGCGCGGGAGACCGGCACGGTGACCAGCGCGCCCAGCCCACGGGCCAGGTCGATCCGAGGCACCCGGGACAGCCCGGCGTCCACCACGATCCGCACCCCCGGGACGGTCAGGCTGGTCTCGGCCAGCGCGGTGGCCAGCACCACCCGCCGTCGGTCACCGCGACGCAGCGCGGCGTCCTGCTCGGCGCCGCGTTGACGGCCGTGCAGCGGGAGCAGCGCGACAGCGTCCCGTAGGTCGGCCAGCCGGCCGGTGACCGCGGCGATCTCGCCGGCCCCGGGCAGGAAGACGAGCACGTCGCCGTCGTGCTCGCGCAGCGCCCGCCGGACGGTGGCGGCCACGTGGTCGAGCAGGGCCCGGTCCACCGGCCCGGCCCCGGGCGGGGCGATCGGGCGCGCCGGGGGCACCCAGATCCGCTCTACCGGGTGCAACGCCGAGTCGGCCCGCACCACAGGTGCCGGGGTGGGCCCGCCCAGCAGCGCGGCGAACCGGTCGGTGTCCGGGGTCGCCGACATCGCCAGCATCCACAGGTCCGGCCGGAGGGTGGCGCGCGCCTCCACGGTGAAGGCCAGCGCGAGGTCGGCGTCGAGTTGGCGTTCGTGGCACTCGTCGAGCAGCACGGCACCCGTGCCGGGCAGCTCCGGGTCGTGGTGCAGCCGGCGGACCAGCAGGCCGGTGGTGACCACCTCGATCCGGGTGGCCGGGCCGACCCGGCGCTCGCCGCGTACCGCGTAGCCGACCCGCTCACCGACCCGCTCGCCGAGCAGCTCGGCCATGCGCCGGGCAGCGGCACGGGCCGCCACCCGGCGGGGTTGGGCGATCACCACCCGACCGGTCACCCGGTCGGCCACGGCCAGCGGCGCGAGGGTGGTCTTGCCGGTGCCCGGTGGAGCCACGAGCACACCGGCGCCGGCCGCGTCGAGAGCCGCGACCAGCGCCGGCAGCACCGGGCGGACCGGCAGGTCAAGGGTTACGTCGGAGAGCACGGCCCAGTCTCGCACCGGGACGGGTGCGTCAGGAGCGACGGACCTCGCCGACGCCGAGCACGAAGGCCCGCCAGGCCGTCGCGCCGAAGGCGAGCACCGGGCCGGAGCGGTCCTTGCTGTCCCGGACGGCGACCTGACCCGCGACTGTCGCGACCTCCACGCAGTTGCCGTTGCCGCTGCTGCGCGTGCTGGTGCGCCAGTCCGCTCGGGTCAGGTCGTACGCCGTCATCCGCGGTACCTCTCGTCTGCGTCGGCGTGCCGCAGAAGCGGTCACGCAAAGTTACGAGAAGCATGCTCAAGACGGGTCAACGACGCCGTCGGATCGAGCGCCATCCGGCACAGCTCCTCGTGCAGAAGGCTATACCCGAGCACATGATCGGCTTCTTCCAGAGCCAGCCCCATCGTGAGGTTATCCAGGTAAACCACTGACGCGTCGGCGGCATCGGCGAAGTTGAGGATCACGTACGGGGTGCTCATCGCGGGATGCCCGCCAGCGGTGAAGGGCAGTACCTGAATTGTCACGTTGGGTAGCTGCGCGATCCGGCTCATGTGGACCAGTTGCTCGGCCATCACCGCGGTTCCGCCGACCGGGCGCAGGAGCACCGCCTCGTTGAGGATCACCGACAGAACGACCGGGTCCTCGCGGCGCAGCACCTCCTGTCGGCGCAGCCGGGCGGCGACCTTGCGCTCCAGACCGTCCTCGCCGGCGGTGCGCCGGAAGATCTCCCGGGCGTACGCCTCGGTCTGCAACAGTCCGGGCACCGACTCGGCCTCGTACGTGCGCAGCGCCGCCGCCTCGGCCTCCAGCCCGACGTAGAACTCGAACCACTCGGGGAGCACGTCGCTGTAGTTCTGCCACCAGCCGCGCTGCTGTGCCCCCCGGGCGATCTCGATCAGTGCCTCGGCATCCGAACCGGTCACCTGGTACAGCGCGAGAGCGGCCCGGACGTCGCGGGGTTTGATGCCGATCTGCGCGGTCTCGATCCGGGAGAGGTTGCTCTTCGACATGTCGAGCTGACGGGCGGCCACATCGAGGGTCATGCCCGCGCGTTCCCGTAGCTGGCGGAGCTCCCGGGCGATGCGGCGACGCCGCACGGTCGGGCTGGCGGCGGGTCGGACGGTGGGGGTGGCGGTCACCGTCCGAGTCTGCCACGACAAGATCCGCAGGTCGCAGATGCACGGAGTGCAACTTTCAAATCTGGGAGTTGCGTTGCAGTAGCTGTCGGTGCATCCTTTCCCGGTTGCGAACACTGTGGACACGCCTGTCGGGAGGATCGTTGCTCATCGCCGACGAGTTTTTCCTGATCGCCCACAACGACAGTCGTGGTAAGGCAAAACTGCACCCGGCTGCGACGGGGCTCGGGCTGGCCGGCGGGCTCCTCGGCGAACTGATCCTCTACGGACACATCACTGTCGTGGCCGGCCAGGTCACCGTCATCGACAGGCGTCCGCCAGCCGACGCCCTGGCGCACACCGTGTTGGACCAGCTGATCGGCGAGTCGCAACACCGGGAGCTGCGCACCTGGCTGAGTTTCCTGGCGCAGAGCGCCACGGCGTCGGTGGGAGAACGGCTCGCCCGCGCCGGGGTGCTGCGCCGCCAGGAGAGCCGCCGACTGCTGCGTACCACGGTCAGCTACCTACCGATCGACCTCAACGCGGTGGCCTGGCCGGCCACCCGCCTCCGGGCCCTGCTGGACCGGCCGGAACCACCGGGCGTGCCAGATGCCCTGCTGCTCGGCCTGGTGGTGGCCGCCGGGCTGACCCGTGAGGTGCTGTGGAGCGCCGGCCCTCGGGCGCACCACCGGCTGAACGTCCTCATCCCCGCGCTGCCGGCCCCGCTCAAGGAACTCGTCGGGCACACCGAGGCCGCCGTCGGCGCCGCCGTGCTGCGCGGCATCCCCTGATCCCCTCCGGTAACCCCCAACCCTCCCCTCGACGATCGGAGTAGTCGTATGCCCCCGACATCGACAGTCGAACGACCCAGCAACGTCTCCGAAGCCCTGGCCCGAGGTCGCCTCGGCATCCCGTCGGTCATCTTCTTCGTCCTCTCCGCCGCCGCGCCGTTGACAGTGGTGGCAGGCGTCGTCACCACCGGCTACGGCGTCATCGGGGTGACCGGAATCCCGCTGGCCTTCCTGCTGATCGCCGCGGTCCTCGCCCTCTTCTCGGTGGGCTACGTGGCGATGTCCCGCCGGGTGGAGAACGCGGGCGCCTTCTACGCCTACATCTCCCGAGGACTCGGCCGACCGGCCGGCGTGGGCGCGGCCTGGGTCGCGCTGATCGCGTACAACGCGCTCCAGGTCGGGCTGTACGGCACCATCGGTGCGGCGGCCCAGCCGGTGCTCGACCGGCTCTTCGGCGGACACCCGCACTGGGCCGTCGTGGCCCTGGTGGCGTGGGCGTTGGTCGGCGTGCTCGGCCTGCTCCGGGTCGACCTCAACGGCATGGTCCTGGCCGCGTTGCTGGTCGCCGAGGTCGTGGTGGTCCTCATCTTCGACCTGGGGCAGCTCGGCAACCCGGCCGACGGCCAGGTCAGCTTCGCCTCGTTCTCGCCGGACAACCTCTTCGTGTCGGGCGTCGGCGCGGTGCTGGTGCTGGCCGTCCTCGGCTTCGTCGGCTTCGAGTCGGCGGTGGTCTTCAGCGAGGAGAGCAAGGACCCGAAGCGGACGGTGCCGCTGGCCACCTACCTCTCGGTGGCGATCATCGCCGGGCTGTACGCGCTGTCGTCCTGGACCATGACGGTCGCCGTCGGGCAGGACAAGATCGTGGCCGAGGCCGGCACGCAGGGCGTCGAGCTGATCTTCAACCTGGCCGGCGCGCAGCTCGGCGACACGATGGTCACCATCGGGCAGGTGCTCTTCCTGACCTCGGTGCTCGCCGCGATGATCTCGTTCCACAACACCACGGCCCGGTACACGTTCGCGCTCGGTCGGGAGCGGGTGCTGCCGGCGGTGTTCGGTAAGACCTCGGCCCGTACCGGCGCGCCGCGGGCCGCCTCGGTGGCGCAGAGCGTCCTCGGGCTGCTTGTCATCGCGCTGTACGCGGTCAACGGCTGGGAGCCGGTGGTGCAGCTGTTCTTCTGGGTCGGCACCACAGGCGGCTTCGGCGTCCTGCTGCTGATCGCCACCACCTCGGTGGCGGTGATCGCCTACTTCGCCCGCACCGCCAGCGGCGAGAACCTCTGGCGACGGGCCATCGCGCCCGGCCTGGCCACCATCGCGCTCTTCGTGATCATCTGGTTAGCCGTGTCGAACTTCGCCAACCTGCTCGGCGTCGCGCCGGACTCCCCGCTGCGGTGGGCGCTGCCCGCCGCGTACCCGGTGGCTGCCCTGCTGGGCATCGGGTGGGCCCTGCTGCTGCGCAGCAACCGCCCGGACACGTACGCCCGGATCGGCCTGGGCGCGGCGAGCGCCGCCGCCGTCACCAGGCCGGAGGCGCCGGCCGCCGTGGAGGTGACCCGATGAGCGTGGTCATCGAGCGGCTCGGGCCGGAGGAGACGTCGCTCGTGGCGGCCCGGATCGCCGAGGCGTTCACCGTTTTGGAGGTGACGTACTGGCTGGTCCCCGACGCGAGCAAGCGGGAGGCCGTGCTGGCCGGAGACTTCGAGATCCTGGTCGAGCACGCGATGCGGCACGGCATGGTCCACGCGACCGAGGACCGGGCCTCGGTGGCGGTCTGGTTTCCCTCGGTCGGTGAGCCGGCGCCGCCGCCTGCGGACTACGACGCCCGACTGGCCGCCGCCTGCGGCGAGTGGACCGACCGGTTCCAGCACCTCGACGAGCTGTTCGCGGCGCACCACCCGCACCCGGACCACCACCACCTCGCCTTCCTGGCGACCCGGCCCGACCGGCAGGGGCAGGGGTTGGGGAGCGCGCTGATGCGCCACCACCACGCCTGGCTGGACGCCAACGGGATGCCGGCGTACCTGGAGGCGAGCAGCCCACGCAGCCGGGACCTGTACGCGAAGCACGGCTATCTGGCCGGCGAGCCGTTCCGGGTGCCCAACGGCACGCCGTTCTGGCCGATGTGGCGGGAGCCGGTCGGACACTGAGCCGTTCGAACACTGAGCTGGTCGGGTCGACGTGACCAGCACGCCTTGTGATCGAGCTGTCACGCTCGCGTGACAGCTCGGGCAAAGCGGAGGGCCGGGTCCCCAGCCCGGCATGCCACGACTCCTCGTTCCCGTCCGGGATCGCCGCACACTGCTGTCCATGCAGCCCGACTTCGATCGGCTGGCAACCGAGTGTCGGC